>CANEZU010000010.1 GCA_947444255.1 Flavobacteriaceae bacterium
TCTAAATCATTACTGATACTAGAAATACCCATCGGATTGTAATTTATTTTACTTATTACAAGCGCAGGGATAGAAACGGAATTACAGGCAGTAAAAGAACTCAAATTAGAACTCATCCAATAAATTCTATTACTGATGAAATTTTTCATATCATCTATCTCCTGAGAATAATTTGGAACCGTTCCCCATCTTTGATTTTCTCTACCTAAAGCCTCACTGATATAGGTAGCTGTAACATCCATAAAAGTATAAATTACCAATTTATTGAAGGGATGATTTGGTTGAATCAGCTCATTCCATCTTTTGGACAAATAGCAATTGTATTTGGAATTATTAAATAAATCCGTCCAAAATTTAGGACCATCATTACCACCATCATGAAACTGCCAAACATCGTAATGACTTCTATCATAGCCCCAAAGGAACAAATCATTTCCATAGGTTAGATTAAAATCCCAAATAGGACCGGCACGTAATTTACCATTTCTGTCTTTATGAAAGTAGGAACTTAATTGATAGCCATCAGCATTAGACCCTAATTCATTAAGAAGCATAAAATCAATAAAAGAAGGAACGTCAATAATAGAAGGATATCCATTTATTAAACTAGAATTCCCATTAGTGACAGCGGTCTCCAAACTATTAAACTGATTATGGATATAAGCATCTTGCTGCCAAACTACATCCTCTGGTTTGGGCATTTGATGAATAAAATCGGTCCAACCTGAATAAGAACTCATGTTCCAGGCAACAGGATCTCCACCAGTAGTTTTATCAGCTTTAGTAATATATCCTCCGCTAAGGTTTGGCAAACTGATATCAGTGGGTATAATTTTTGATATATTGATTCTATTGGAATCCGCTTTGAGTTTCTCTTCTAATAAGTATAACCCACGATAATCCCCATTTACAATGAGCTCACAATATACCGTTCTCGAGGAATAATCTCCAAGTTGGCGCGACAAATAATAGGATAAATAGTCCCTCATAAAAGAAGGTTCAAAATTACATGGATTTAAAATCCAATCATTTTCACTTGGCATATCTAACAAACCTACATTATTAGTGGTGAAATTATCGGGCATTAAGGTAGTAAGACCGTAGGGTTTTTTATCTAGTGCTTGTGAACTGGAACCTCTAGTTTCAATATTTATTCTTCCATCGTAATTTAAATAAGCTGAAGTATTTTGGTCTGAAAGATAATTTCGAGAACCATCAGGATGCTTAATAATTTTCATATTAGCAAAAATCCTGGGACTATCATAAATCGATTCGCTATAGTCGGTATTTATAATAACAATGGGCAAATTACTGTCCACAAAAGTTTGAGAATGAATTTTACCAATAAAAAACGTCAAACACAAGAAAACACAATATTGAATACTTTTATTCATACAATTTATTAAAATACAAAACAAAAGTAGGAATTTAAGTAATAAAAAGTGATTTTTAATTTATATTATCCTAAATAAATAAAAAATTAAATTATTAAAAGTAAGGATATGCTCTAAATAATATTTTACGACACCCCTTTTTCAAAAATGTAAATCAGAATTTTCTGCATTCTAATAGCCAAAAAAAGAATTAAAGAAAATCGAATTTATTGGAAGTTCAATTAAATCAAGCCCTGAATCTGATCGAAATTTGAGAGCTTATAAAATTTAAATTATTGAATGGAATAAATTGCTTAATCTCTAAAATTTATCCTAACTTTAATAGTGATTTTATAAAACCTGTTTAATACTGATCCGAAATATCACTTTAAAATGCGACTGATTAAGCATAAAAAAATGGAAACAAAAAGCGAAATAAGTGAATATTTAATCTAAAAAAATTGGCGATGAAAACAATTCTACTTTTATCCTTACTTTATTTAGTTCCGCCTTTTACTTCACAAGACAAAATGATCACAAAAATAGGAACTGTCACTTTTGAAGCTTCGATACCCTCATTCGAAGAAGTGAAGGCAACCAATCAGAAAGCCATTTGTAAAATAAATCTTAGAACAGGTGAAATTACTAGTTGGTTAGCTATGAAAGATTTTAAATTTCAATTGGCGCTAATGGAAGCGCATTTTAATGATTCCTTTCTAGAAACAAAAAAATACCCAAAGGCATTTTTTAAAGGACGAATACTTGATTTTAATTACAATACGCTGACCAATAAAAACAAGGAGTATAATCTAAAAGGAAAATTAGAAATCCATGGTAAAACAAAAATCATAAATACCATAGCCCAAATAAAAAAAACAGAAAATGGAATCTTATTCTTTTCCGTTTTCGTAGTAAATACTGATGATTTTTCTATACGAATTCCACTTATACTTCAATATAAAATAGCAAACAAAGTTATTATACGAAATGAATTTAATTTGGTTCAGAATCAATTAGAAAATCCGATATAAAATTAAAACTAGTACTAAAAAATATAAACACTTGATAATCATTAACTTATTTAGTTAATTATAAAAAAAGATTCTTTAAGATTAAGATTGAAATAAAATTTATTAATTTAAAACTAACTATCATGAAAAAAACTTGTTCTTTTTTAGTAATAACCCTTTTTTCAGTAAACCTCTTTAGCCAGACAATTACAAAAACCGACTTCCAAAAAGAGAATTACCTAGATCAAAGTGACAATCAAAAAAAAACGGCTTGGATCTTATTAGGTGGCGGACTTGTATTAACTACCATTGGTGTTATTGGGTTTGGAAATTCTGATTTCCTTTCAAGCAACAGCAATTCAGATGCTTATGGATATTTAATCCTAGGAGGAGGAGTTTGTACATTAAGCAGCATTCCTCTTTTCATTAGTTCTGCAAGAAATGCCCGCCGAGCAGCTAGTATCAGTTTTGGGACAAAACCCAATCTAATTCAAAGACAAGGACCACTTACTTATAATCCCGGAATACAATTATGCATTAAAATTGTATTTTAAATCTTTAACCTTTCGTTTTTAAAAGAAAAAAATATACCTGCAATATATTGAAAACAAAAAAAGCCTTTTTCAAGGCTATTTTTGTATATAATAAATAATTTATTTGCTCAAATACATTTTTCTACGAGAATACAATTCGTAAAATTGATCATCTTTTAAATCATCAATAAACAAAATACTTTCACCCGTAGATTTCATTTCAGGCCCTAATGCTTTATTCACATTGTGAAATTTGCTAAAGGAGAATACCGGTTGTTTAATTGCATATCCTTTTAACTGTGGATTAAATTTAAAGTCAGTTACTTTATTGTGACCCAACATCACTTTTGTAGCATAATTTACATAAGGCTCACCATAGGCTTTTGCGATAAAAGGAACCGTACGAGATGCTCTAGGATTAGCTTCAATGATATAAACGACATCGTCTTTGATTGCAAACTGAATGTTAATTAAACCAACTGTTCTCAATGCCAAGGCAATATTTTTAGTATGGTCTTTGATTTGCTGCATTACAAATTCACCTAAATTAAAAGGAGGAAGCGTGGCATTACTATCACCTGAATGGATTCCACAAGGCTCAATATGTTCCATGATCCCTATGATGTAAACATTCTCACCATCACAAATTGCGTCTGCTTCTGCTTCTATAGCACCATCTAAATAATGGTCTAATAACAGTTTGTTACCTGGAATTGATTTCAATAAATCAATTACATGTTCTTCTAATTCTTGTTTGTTGATTACAATTTTCATTCCTTGTCCACCTAAAACATAAGATGGTCGAACCAAAAGCGGAAAATCTAAAACATCGGCTAAGGCTGTAGCTTCTTCTGCTGTTTCTGCAATTCCAAATTGTGGAAAAGGAATTTTAAGTTCGGTCAAAAGTTCAGAGAAACGTCCTCTGTCTTCGGCTAAATCCAAAGCATCAAAGCTAGTTCCTAATATTTTAATTCCATATTTAGATAATTTCTCTGCTAATTTAAGCGCCGTTTGACCTCCCAGTTGTACGATAACTCCTTCTGGTTTTTCGTGCTGAATAATATCATAAATATGCTCCCAAAAAACAGGCTCGAAATACAATTTATCTGCAGTATCAAAATCGGTAGAAACCGTCTCTGGATTACAATTGATCATAATCGTTTCATAACCACATTCTTTTGCTGCCAAAACACCGTGAACACAAGAATAATCAAATTCAATTCCCTGTCCAATTCTATTTGGTCCTGAACCTAAAACGACAACTTTCTTTTTATCCGAAACAACACTTTCATTTTGAACGTATTTTTCTCCAGTAGCAGTTTCAATTTCAGCCTCAAAAGTTGAATAATAATAAGGGGTTTGCGCTTTAAATTCTGCCGCACAAGTATCTACTAATTTAAATACTCTATTAATATTAAGTTCTTCTCTTAATTTATAAACCTGACTTTCTAAACAGCCAATCATGTGTGCAATTTGTCTATCAGCAAAACCTTTTTGTTTTACCTCAAGCAATAAATCCCTTGTTAAAGTATCAATCTTGTATTTTGAAACTTCTTTTTCTAAAGTATAAAGCTCTTCGTATTGTTTCAAAAACCACATGTCAATTTTTGTGATTTCATGAATGCTGCTCAAAGGAATTCCCATAGCAATCGCATCATAAATTACAAAAACACGATCCCAACTCGCAAAAGTCAGTTTTTCTATGATTTGTTCGTAGTTCTTTAATCCTTTTCCATCGGCGCCTAAACCATTTCTTTTAATCTCTAATGACTGAGTCGCTTTATTTAATGCCTCTTGGAACGAACGACCAATTCCCATCACTTCCCCCACCGATTTCATTTGTAATCCTAAAGTCCTGTCAGCCCCTTCAAATTTATCGAAGTTCCAACGTGGTATTTTTACAATCACATAATCCAAAGTTGGTTCGAATAATGCCGAAGTCGACTTGGTTATCTGATTTTGCAATTCATCCAAATTATACCCTAAAGCCAGTTTAGAAGCGATTTTAGCAATTGGATAACCCGTAGCTTTTGAAGCTAAGGCCGAAGAACGAGAAACACGCGGGTTGATTTCAATCGCAACAATATCTTCTTTTTCATCAGGTGAAACAGCAAACTGCACATTACAACCTCCAGCAAAATTTCCGATACTGCGCATCATCAAAATTGCCATATCACGCATTTTCTGAAAAGTAGTATCCGATAAAGTCATTGCTGGCGCTACTGTGATCGAATCTCCCGTATGAATTCCCATCGGATCCATATTTTCGATAGAGCAAATAATGACAACATTATCATTTTTATCTCTAAGAAGTTCCAATTCATATTCTTTCCAACCCATCAAAGCCTTGTCGATTAGAACTTCGTGAATTGGGGATGCTTCTAAACCTCTTGTCAAAAGCTCATCAAAATCTTCTTTTTTATAAACTATCGCAGCCCCCGTTCCTCCTAAAGTAAAGGAAGGACGAATTACTAAAGGAAACCCAAATTCCTGAGCGATCTCTTTTCCTTGAAGGTAAGAAGTCGCTGTTTTGGCTGGAGCTGAAGGTATTCCTATTCGCTCCAATAATTGTTTAAATTGCTCCCTGTCTTCGGTAATATTGATTGCATTTACATCTACACCGATCAATCGAACCCCAAAATCTTCCCATATTCCTTTTTCATCTGCCTCTAAACACAAGTTCAAAGCAGTTTGTCCTCCCATTGTAGGCAAAACGGCATCAATTTGAGGATGCGCTTTAAGGATTTCAATAATCGACTTAGTAGTCAAAGGTTTCAGGTACACATGATCGGCCATAGTTGGATCGGTCATAATAGTCGCTGGGTTAGAGTTAATCAAGATAACTTCTATTCCTTCTTCTCTTATGGAACGCGCGGCTTGGGAACCGGCATAATCAAATTCACAGGCTTGTCCAATCACAATTGGTCCTGAACCTATTATCAATACTGATTTTATGGATGTATCTTTTGGCATTGGGTAGTTGGTTTATTTTTTTATTATTTGGTTTAATCTCTGAAATTCAAAGTTAATACGACAACTTCGAACTTATAATCTTTATTTTTATGCTCTTTTTTAACGACGAGATATAAAAAAAGGCGATACTAATACTAGTAACGCCTTGATTTATATTTATATAAACATTATTTTTTGTGTCTAGGCTCACTAGAAACAGTCAATTTGTGTCTTCCTTTAGCTCTTCTACGAGCAAGGACTTTTCTTCCATTCGCAGAAGCCATTCTGTCCATAAATCCGTGCTTATTTCTTCTTTTTCTTTTCGATGGTTGAAACGTTCTTTTGCTCATTGCTTTGTATCTTTAAAAATCTTGATTTATATGCTAAATTGATTTTAGATATTATTCCTCTAAAACCGAGTGCAAATATACAAAGTCTTTTTTTTCTGGCAAGTAGTTTTATAAAAATATTTTAAATTCCTTTTACTATATTTGCACAGCATTAAATATACACACTATGTTTCACAGAAATATTAAATTAATACTCGCTGGACTTATAATAGTTACTGGCATTTGGCAAATTACAGACGGCTATACCGGCAACGGAATTTTCCTTATTTTACTAGCTGTAATCCCCATTTTTCTTTACTTTAAAAATGAATTTATCTTATTAGCCTTCCTAAAACTAAGAAAACAAGATTTTCCAGGAGCTCAAAAGTGGCTGGATTATATAAAAAATCCCGAAACGGCATTGGTTAGAAAACAACAAGGTTACTTTAATTACCTTCACGGTATCATGCTTTCTCAAACTAATTTAATTCAGGCGGAGAAATATTTTAAAAAAGCTATCCAATTGGGATTGTCTATGGATATGGATTTGGCTGTAGCCAAATTAAATTTAGCCGGAGTTGCAATGACTCGAAGACGAAAACTGGAAGCAACAAGTTTATTGAACGAAGCTAAAAAATTAGACAAACAAAACATGTTGAAAGAACAGATCACAATGATGAAAGATCAAATGAAAAAAATGTAAAATCGACTTCTTTCCAATTCATAAAAAAACCATTCGCGATAACGAATGGTTTTTTTATATCTAATATCCGCTCAACGGTATTTCAATCTGATATTTCTTACCGCTAGGATTCATTAACTTTTTATCTCTCAACCAGGGATTGTGGATTTTTAAAATCTTATAATTAATTCCCTGTGTTTTCGCAAAGGAGGCCAGATCAGAAATAGAACTATCAACCACAACAGCTTTTGAAGGCAAATTTACGTACATTTCATCCTCGGTAAAATGGAAGCCAAATTTAGAAGGCGCTTTCATAATTTCTTTTAAAGCCAAAATTCTAAAAACATATCGAGAGGTTTCTTCGGTCAGTAACAAATCATAATAATTGCTAACTTTCTGCATTTCGATTTGTCGGTTAACACCTGTCGTTCCTCCGTTGTAAGAAGCTGCCGCCAAAGTCCAAGATCCAAATTTAGCTTTGGAAGCCAGTAAATATTTACAAGCGGCTTCTGTAGATTTTTCTAGGTGATACCGTTCATCAACCATTTCATTTACTTCCATTCCAATCTCCCTGGCCGTTTCAGGCATAAATTGCCAAACACCTCTTGCCCCTGCAGGAGAAACTGCATTCACTAATCCACTTTCAATAACCGCAAGATATTTAAAATCATCAGGAACATTATACTTTTTCAATATGGGTTCGATAATCGGAAAAGCACGATTAGCTCTTTTGATAATCAAAAGCGTAGAAGCATCTAAATTAGCGTTTACCAATAATTCTCTATCCAATCTCTCTCTTACGTCAGAAATTTGCAAAGGCGTTTGTTCTCCTGCAAAATCAACATTCACGGGAAAATACCTCGCAGTACCTTCATGTGTAATTTTATCCTTAGTCTCGGTCGAAGTTCCATATATCAATAATCCACTACCTAAAACTAACAGAACGGCAAAACTTATATTTTTTATTTGATTCATTTTCATATCCAATGGCGTTAAAAAGTAAAAATACAAAAATCGACTCGCTTTAGGAGTACTGATTTAGAATAATTTTTGGTAAATTTTCGTTAAGCCATTTAAATTTACTAAGAATCATAATGTGTGTTCCTCCTTTAACAACGATACATTTGGAAATATATTTTATTGGAAAAACCTCATCCTGATCTCCATGAATATGAATCACTTTTTCATCAATCTCGGTTCTTTCCCAAAGAATTATTTGTTCAATTGACCAATCCAAATAACGAATATCTCTTATAGAAAGGAATTTTTCATATAATTTTAGCCGCTGATTTACTTTGTCTCCAAAAGAAAACTTAGCCAGACTTTCAACATTCAATAATAGATTCATTGGAATGAGTTTATAAGCTTTTGTTGTCTTGGCCAATTTCATTCTCCTTGGAAACTCTAAATTAGTTTTGACACTGGAAATAATAATCACTTTACAGTTTTCAATAAATTTAGACATTTCCTGAACCAATATTCCACCAAAAGAAACACCTATCAAAACTGGATTTGCCTTTGTTATTTTTTCAGACATCCGCCTTGAATAGTCCGCTAAAGTTTCATGATCTAAGGGGATTTCCCATTCTAAAAGTAGTATTTCAAATTCAGCTGTTGGAAGTTGGATCCGCTCAAAAATACTAGAACTGGCGGCTAATCCAGGCATGAAATAAACAGGTATTTTACTCATTTTTATTGATTTAACGCTTGCAAGAGAGATTCATAAATTATTTATAACGAAATTTGCATAAAATTAATTTTTTTTATTGAAACTGATTCCCCTTTCCATTTTAAATTAGGAATAAATTATGACCACACAATTATATCCCGCAAAGGAACGCGGAAAGGCTGATTTTGGCTGGCTTCAAGCCAATTTTTCCTTCTCCTTTGGCAATTATTTTAATCCTGATAAAACACAATTCGGAATGCTTCGAGTTTTAAATGACGATACCATTGCTGCTGGTATGGGTTTTGGAACTCATTCACACGACAACATGGAAATTATCACTATTCCTCTTGAAGGAGGTTTAAAACACCGTGATAGCATGGGCAACGAGGCCGTTGTGCGATTTGGAGAAGTTCAGGTGATGAGTGCCGGCTCCGGAATTCAACATTCAGAAATGAACGCCAGCGAAACAGAAGCTGCAAAGACGCTCCAACTCTGGGTTTTCTCCAATAAAGAAAATGTAAAACCGAGATATGACCAAAAATCATTTGATTTGGAGCGCCAAATCAATACCTTTGTAAATGTAGTTACATCTGACCAAGTACAAAATGGTGATGCCCTCTGGGTTTATCAAAATACCTCTTTTAATTTAGGCATTTTCGAAACTGGTAAAACAGCACATTATAAAGTAACTTTCCCCGAGAACGGCGTTTATTTATTCTTGATAGAAGGCGAAATCCAAGTTGGTAATCAAACTTTAAACCAGCGAGACGCAATTGGAATTGTTGATTTTGAACAATTTGAAATTCTAATAAAACAAAAATCTAAAATACTCTTGGTGGAAGTACCAATGAAACACAACTAATTATGGAACAAGCATTCACAATGGAAATCAAAGACAACACTTTTGCAAGACAATTTGAAACTACGGTAGATGAAGGGCTGGTTTCCTTAGAATATTCCTTTCAGGAAAAGAAAATTTTTCTAACTAAAATCAATGTTCCTGACACTTTCGCCGACGAAGAATTTATCAATGATTTATTAAAGAATATAATGGCTATAGCCTATGAACGGAAATTAAAAGTCGTTCCTATCCTTCCAAAAATTGCGCTTTTTTTTAGAAAAAATACTACCTATCGGGATTTATTACCACCTGGAATCAAAATTTAAAACAACAAAAAACGCCTTACATTCATTTGCAAGGCGTTTTCTTTTATGATTTTCAGATTCCGTTTTTTTAGTGAAACACATTCACAAAATCCATTCTCACACTTCCATCTTCATCAATTTTAGTTAGTTTAATTTCATGCAAAGTATTTACTAATTCCGGATTCCAAGGTGTTTTAACTTTCACATAGTTCTCCGTAAAACCGTGAATATAGCCTTCTTTATTTTCACTTTCAAAAAGTACAGTTCTATTAGAACCCAATTGACTTTCATAAAAAGCACGACGCTTTTTAACAGATAAACCACGTAACATTTTACTTCGTTTTGACCTAACATTTTTAGGAACTACACCTTCCATATCAGCTGCTTCAGTATTATCTCGTTCCGAATACGTAAAAACATGCAAATAGGAAATGTCCATTTCATTTAAAAAGTTATAGGTTTCTAAAAAATGAGCATCGGTTTCGCCAGGAAATCCAACAATCACATCAACACCAATACAAGCATGAGGCATCACTTCACGTATTTTATTTACCCGTTCTGTGTAAATTTCTCTAAGATAACGACGCTTCATTAACTTCAAAATTTCATTACTTCCAGATTGCAACGGTATATGAAAATGAGGTACAAAAGTCCGACTTTGAGAAACAAATTCAATCGTTTCATTTCGCAATAAATTAGGTTCAATAGAGGAAATTCGCAAACGCTCCACACCTTCTACATTATCCAATTCCTGAACTAATTCCAGAAAAGTGTGCTCGTGTTTTTTATTTCCAAATTCACCTTTACCGTAATCCCCAATATTAACACCAGTCAAAACAATTTCTTTGATGTTTTGAGCCGAAATATCAGCTGCATTTTTCAATACATTGGCAACAGAATCACTTCTTGAAATTCCACGAGCTAATGGGATAGTGCAATACGTACATTTATAATCACAACCGTCTTGAACTTTTAAAAAAGCCCGTGTACGATCTCCAATTGAATAACTTCCAACATAGAAATCAGCTTCTGCTATTTCGCAGGAATGCACCTCTCCCATGTCATTTTTACTCAAATCATTAAGATATGCTGTAATATTAAATTTCTCTGTAGCCCCTAAAACCAAATCAACGCCATCTACTTCCGCCAATTCTTCTGGTTTTAATTGCGCATAACAACCCACCGCTGCAACAAAAGCTTTATCATTTAATTTCATTGCTTTTCGCACCACTTGCTTAAATTGCTTGTCTGCATTTTCAGTTACCGAACAGGTATTAATTACATAAATATCGGCCACCTCCTCAAAATCAACACGGTCAAAACCTTCATCAAGAAAATTTCTGGCGATTGTAGCAGTTTCTGAAAAATTTAATTTGCACCCTAAAGTATAAAAAGCAACTTTTTTTCTTTCTATCATATCTCTTTTATTTGGTCGAAACCCGGAATAGAAATAAAGTTTTCAACCTTCACTTCTGAGGCATTTCGGCTCAGGCTATTCGCTAAATCCAGACTAAAAGTACAAGATATCGCTGCTATCCCTTTCGCATGCGTCTGCAAATTTACAGACAAATCATGATCTTTTATAGCTTATTCTTATTTGAATTTTGATTGACTCATTTATACAACCGTATCTTTTCTCCATTGTTTGCTTTCCTCAAAAATATGCTCTAAAATTCGGGCTTCTTTTTCATCAAAAGCAACATTTCTTCTTGACATTACGATTCGAGCAGTTTCAAATGCTTTCTTAGTTATGTAAGTTGTAAAACCTGTTGCGCCACCCCATGAAAAACTCGGGATGAAGTTGCGAGGAAAACCACTACCAAAAATATTAGAACTCACTCCAACAACGGTTCCTGTATTAAACATAGTATTAATACCGCATTTACTGTGATCACCCATCATTAATCCACAAAATTGCAAACCCGTTTTGGTAAAGCTTTCTTTGTCATAATTCCACAGTTTCACTTCTTCATAATTATTTTTCAAATTAGAATTATTACTGTCTGCACCTATATTACACCATTCTCCCAAAACCGAATTCCCTAAAAATCCATCATGACCTTTATTGGAATGGGAAAATAATACCGAATTATTTATTTCACCACCCACAACAGAATAGGATCCTACCGTAGTTGCTCCATATATTTTAGCCGATAATTTTACCCGAGCATGTTCGCATAAAGCAAATGGCCCGCGAATTACAGAACCTTCCATGATTTCAGAATCTCTACCAATGTAGATTGGTCCTGTTGATGCATTTAATGTAACGAATTCTAATTTTGCCCCTTCTTCAATAAAAATATTTTCAGGTGAAATGACATTAACACTTGCGGGAATAGGCTGTGACTTTCTATCTTCGGTTAAGAATTCAAAATCTTCCCGAATAGCTGCGTCATTTTTAGAAAAAATATCCCAGGTATTAGCAATAAAAAGACAGTCTTCCTTATAATCAATTATTTCATATTGATCAAAATCAACTTCCTCCTGTAATTCTTGGGTATAAAATGCAATCACATCATCCCCTTTAAACAGAGCTTGATTTGGCTCCAAATTACTCACTAATTCTGCTAAACTAGGATTTGGCAAATAAGAGGCATTAATCATAACATTATCCTCCATTTCGACCATTGGATATTTTTCAGACAAATATTCCTCTGTCAAAGTTGTGGTTGTGGAACCTAAATGTCTTTCCCATTTTTCACGAATTGTGAGAATCCCGATAAGAATATCAGCAACAGGACGCGTAAATGTAAAAGGAAGTAAAGCGGTTCTAGCCGGTCCGTCAAATAATATATAGTTCATCTGTGAGATTTCTGAATTAACAAGGGATCAAAGTTACAAAGTTTTAAGAAAGATAGAAACAAAAAAGCCTCGCAAATTGCGAGGCTTTTTATATTTAGAACACCGAAAAATATTATTTAACGTGTTTTGCATATTTCGTTTTAAATTTATCAATACGACCTGCAGTATCAATAAGTTTAGATTTACCGGTGTAAAAAGGGTGAGAAGTTCTTGATATCTCCATTTTTACAACTGGATATTCAACACCATCAACAGTGATTGTTTCTCTTGTATCTGCAGTAGATTTAGTGATAAAAACATCTTCATTTGACATGTCTTTAAATGCAACTAATCTGTAATTTTCTGGGTGTACTCCTTTTTTCATCTTGTGAATCTTTTTTATTTGTTTAATTATAATTTGTTTTGAAGCTTTTCCTTTAACAGAAAAGGTATAAACTCATTATAACTTTTTGTTTTAACTTTATTATTTTGAGTTTGCAAATTTACAATTATTTTTCAATAATCAAATCTTTGAGGGATATTTTTTACTTCTATTCAAAACATAATTATTTCCCGCTTTAAATATGGGAATTGTTATATTTGTAAAATATTTATAACCAACATCTATTTTATGGAAGCTCTGAGAAAAAATGCAATGAATTTCGGTTTTATTTTAGGTATACTTTTAATAGTACTGACTACATTAATTTACTCTATTGATTTAAGTTTATTTTCTAGTTCATGGATCGGAATACTAAACCTTGTAATCATTACTGGTTTCGGTGTTTTTTCTACTTTAAAATACAAAAAAAACACGGGTAGTTTCATGACTTTCAAAGAAGCTTTTACTAGTTTTTTTACAACAGTTGTGATTGGATTTTTTATTTCTACCTTATTTAGTATTCTACTTTTTAATTTCATTGATGTTGAAGCTAAAACTATTATTACAGACAATGTGATAAAATATACGGTAAGCATGATGGAAAAATTTGGAACTAAACCCGCCGATATCAATAAAATGGTCGCTGAAATGCAGAAATCAGATTCCTTTGGCCCCCTTGGACAACTCAAAGGCTTTGCTTTTAATATCGTTATTTACAGTATTATTGGTGCATTAACCGCTTTAATTCTAAAAAGAGACAGACCTCAAAGTATATAATTAATGAATTTATCTATTACAATACCTCTTCTCAATGAAGATGAATCGATACAAGAACTTCATAACTGGATTGTTACAGTGATGAAATCTCACAATTATTCTTACGAAATAATCTTTATTGATGATGGTAGTACTGATAATTCTTGGGCTATTATCGAAAAACTATCCGTAGAAAATCCAAATGTAAAAGGGATTCGTTTTCTAAAGAATTTTGGAAAATCACAAGCTTTACACGCTGGCTTTTCTAAAGCCAAAGGGGATGTTGTAATTACAATGGATGCTGATTTACAAGATAATCCTGAGGAAATACCGGAAATGTATGACATGATTCTGAATCGAAATTTTGATTTGGTTTCCGGCTGGAAAAAGAAACGATACGATTCTGTTTTTGCTAAAAACCTGCCTTCCAAGCTATTTAATTGGGCAGCACGTAAAACTTCTGGTGTCATTTTAAATGATTTTAATTGCGGTCTAAAAGCCTATAAAAATACCGTTATTAAAAATATCGAAGTGTCTGGCGAAATGCATCGATACATTCCTGTTTTAGCAAAAAATGCAGGGTTTTCTAAAATTGGCGAAAAAATTGTCCAACATCAGGCAAGAAAATATGGAGAAACTAAATTTGGAATGGACCGTTTTGTAAATGGATTCTTAGATTTGATCACCATTTGGTTTCTTTCGCGATTTGGAAAAAGACCCATGCACCTGTTTGGCGCATTAGGATCAATCATGTTTATCATTGGTTTTGTCGCTGCTGGATATATTGGTTTTTCGAAATTATACCGACTGTATCATGACATCCCTTATAGTTTAGTCACGAATAATCCCTGGTTCTATATTTCATTAACAACAATGATAATTGGAACTCAGTTCTTCCTTGCAGGATTTCTTGGTGAAATTATTTTAAGAACAAAAAACAACGATGAACGCTATAAAGTTTCAAAAGAGATAAATTTTTTATAATTTTCCGTTAAATAGTAAAAAGGACCGGATTTGAAAATCTCTTTTTAAAGGGAATTAAAACCACTTCCTTTATACCACCGCTTATATTTCTGGATGAAAATTTAGAAGAAAAAAGAGCTTACAAAAAATAATTTAGGATTCGATAAAATCATTAAAAGCACGGGGAAATAGCCCTGATTGAAGCGGCATCCCACGCTTTTTTAGCGTGGATAAAGCGTAAAGCAGGAAACAGCTCCTAAAAAAAACATTAAAATGCACATAGAAAAAAACATTTTAGACGCCGTAAATGTATGGCTTACACCAACATTTGATACTGAAACACAAGAAGCTATCAAAGAAATGATGAGTACTTCTCCCAAAAATCTAGAGGAAAGTTTTTATAAAAATCTGGAATTTGGAACTGGTGGAATGCGCGGAATCATGGGAGTTGGAACGAATCGCATCAACAAATATACCTTGGGAAAAAACACTCAGGGAATTTCTGATTATATGCACGAAGTTTTCCCCGGGAAAGATTTAAAAGTAGTAATTGCTTATGATTGCCGACATAATAGTGACACTTTGGCTAAAGTTGTTGCCGATGTTTTTTCGGCTAATGGGATCAAAGTCTATTTGTTTTCAGACATGCGACCAACGCCAGAATTAAGTTTTGCCTTGAAACATTTAGGTTGCCAAGCTGGAATTGTATTAACCGCATCACATAACCCACCTGAATATAACGGATATAAAGTGTATTGGGAAGATGGGGGACAACTTGTTCCTCCTCAAGATTCAGCGATAATTAATCGTATTGAAGCTTTAAAATACGATGAAATAAAATTTCAACCCAACGAAAATTTAATTGAACACATTGACAAAGAAGTGGATGATGCGTTTATAAAATCATCCATAGAAAATGCTAGTTTTAATACTTCGGCTGCTGCCAAAGATGACTTAAAGATTGTTTTTACTTCTTTACATGGAACTTCTATAAAATCGGTTCCTGAAACATTGGCGAAAGCGGGTTATAAAAATGTAAATCTAGTTCCGGAACAATCTGTGCCAGATGGAAATTTCCCTACAGTAAAATCTCCAAATCCTGAAGAACCAGAAGCTTTAACTATGGCTATGGCTCTTGCCGAAAAGGTAAATGCTGATATTGTAATTGGAACGGATCCTGATTGTGATCGATTGGGCGTTGCCGTTAGAAATAATGAAGGCAAAATGACTTTGCTCAATGGAAATCAGACCATGATTCTGATGACCGCCTTTCTATTGGAACAATGGAAAAAAGCAGGAAAAATCAACGGAAAACAATTTGTTGGATCTACTATTGTTTCTACTCCAATGATGATGGAATTGGCTACAGCCTATGATGTAGAATGTAAAGTGGGTCTTACTGGTTTTAAATGGATCGCCAAAATGATCAAAGATTTTCCAAACCAGCAATTTATTGGTGGTGGTGAAGAGAGTTTTGGGTTTATGGTTGGTGATGCAGTGAGAGACAAGGATGCGGTTGCAGCAACTTTGTTAATTTGTGAGGTTGCAGCTCAGGCTAAAGCCAAAGGAAGTTCGGTTTATAAAGAATTATTACAGCATTATGTTGATTTTGGTTTTTATAAAGAATATTTGGTTTCCCTTACCAAAAAAGGAATTGAAGGTTTGTCCGAAATTAATCAAATGATGGTAGACATGCGAACAAATCCAATGGCAGAAATCAATGGAGAACGAGTTATTATGGTTGAAGATTACAAAACTTCGATTGCTAAAAACTTGTTATCCGGAGAAGAAGAAACTATGGATATGCCAAAATCGGATGTCTTGATTTATTACACTGCTGACGGATCAAAAATTGCTGCAAGACCAAGTGGAACTGAACCTAAAATTAAATTTTACATCAGTGTAAACACCGAATTGGACGCGGTAGAAAATTTCTCTGAAGTGGAAACGGAATTGGATTCAAAAATTAAAAATATCTTATTAGATTTAAAAATCAATTAATGAGCAATTTTAAAAAAATAGTTCCTTTTGTATTGCCTTATAAAAAATATGCTTACCTGAACATTTTTTTCAATGTTTTATATGCCTTGTTTAGCACGCTGTCATTTATGGCTTTGATACCAATGATGCAAGTGTTATTTGATCAAACAAAGCGAAACACAGTAGAGCCGGTTTGGGAAGGAATTAGTCATGCAAAAGGATATATTGAAAATTATTTGAGCTATTTTATTACTTCGACTACTGATATTTATGGCGTTGGAAGAACGCTTTCAATAATGGTTTTTGGGATAATTTCCATTTTTTTACTTAAAAATTTATTCGATTACCTCGCCATGTTTTTTATAACATTTCTTAGAAATGGCATTTTGAAAGACATGCGAAATGCGATGTATAAGAAAACACTCGAATTGCCTTTGGCCTTTTTCTCCGAAAAAAGAAAAGGAGACACCATTTCCAGAATTGCTGCTGATGTAAATGAAGTGCAAACTTCCTTTTTATCTATTCTTGAACTCATTGTAAAAGAGCCATTAACCATTATTTTTACGATAATAGCGATGTTAACCATTAGCGTACAATTGACGCTTTTTGTGTTTATTTTCATTCCCGTTTCAGGATATATCATTTCATTAATTGGAAAACAATTAAAAAAACAATCTACAAAAGCCCAACAAGAACAGGGAATTTTCTTATCTACTATCGAAGAAACTCTTGGCGGTTTAAAAGTAGTAAAAGGATATAATTCCGAAAATTACTTCAATAAAATATTTCAGGAATCCACACAACGTTTTTTTAATTTATCCAATAGCATCGGTAACCGACAAAATCTGGCTTCGCCTGTAAGTGAATTTATGGGAATTATGGTTATTGCTATTTTATTGTGGTATGGTGGCCATATGGTTTTGATTGAAAAAACATTAAACGGCGCTTCTTTCATAGCCTATATGGGATTAGCATATAATATCCTGACACCTGCCAAATCTATTTCTAAGGCATCCTATGCTATCAAAAGAGGAAATGCTGCTGCTGAACGCATCCTAGAAATCTTAGAACAAGAAAACCCAATTACCAGCAAAATTGATGCTATTGAAAAAAATAGTTTTGACAATAAGATTCATCTTGAAAACATTAATTTCAAATATGAAGACGATTCTGTTTTAAAAGATTTCTCTTTGGAGGTAAAAAAAGGTCAAACTGTAGCTTTAGTTGGACAATCAGGAAGCGGAAAAAGTACCATTGCTAACCTATTGACTCGTTTTTATGATGTAAATGAAGGCATTATAAGCATTGACGGAATTGATATTAAAGACTTGAATCTACAATCGCTTCGTGCTTTGATGGGATTAGTGACCCAAGACAGCATCTTATTTAACGACACAATCAAAGCAAATATTTCTCTTGGAAAATTAGATGCTTCTGATGAAGAAATTATTGAAGCTTTAAAAATAGCAAATGCTTACGAATTTGTAAATGATTTACCGCTGGGAATTCATACGAACATTGGCGACAGCGGAAACAAACTTTCAGGTGGACAAAAGCAACGTTTGTCTATTGCTCGAGCAGTTTTAAAAAACCCTCCAATAATGATTCTCGATGAAGCTACCTCTGCTTTGGATACCGAAAGCGAGAAACTAGTTCAGATTGCTTTAGAAAATATGATGCAAAATAGAACTTCGATAGTAATTGCACATCGATTATCGACGATTCAAAAAGCAGATTTAATTGTAGTTTTAAAAAAGGGACGTATTGTTGAACAAGGTAACCACGAACAGTTAATTGCATTAAACGGAACCTACCACAAACTCGTTTCTATGCAATCCTTTGACTCCTAAATAATTTTAAATTGTATATTAACGATAAAAACATCAAGCTACCCGAAGATCCAAATACTATTGTCTGGAAGTATCTCGACTTGTCAAAATTTGTTGATTTGCTACTTTATAAAAAATTATTCATGTCGCGTTCTGACAAATTTGAGGATCAATACGAAGGCACTTTTAGCGAACCTACCTTTGAAGAAATCCGAAAATTATCAGCTGACAAACCTGCTTTTTTAGATTATTACAAAACGCATCGGAAAAATGTGGTAATCAGCAGCTGGCATATTAATGAATATGAATCCTTTGCCATGTGGCAAATTTTTACACAAAAAAGTGAAGGTTTGGCCATTCAATCTACTTTGGGAAGATTACAAAAATCATTAATTCCCGAGATTAATTACGAGCAACATATTGGTGAAGTAAATTATATCGATTACAAAAAAGAATACATTCCTTTTGATAATGCTTTTTTTCCGTTTCTGTTTAAACGTAAAAGTTTTCAATATGAGAGAGAAATCAGGATTATTTCTGATCTTAGGGCTCATAATTTAAGCATCGATAATGGCTTAAAAATTGATGTAGACATCAGTCAATTAATCGAGAAAATCTATATTCATCCCAAATCTGAAAACTGGTACAAAAATTTAGTCATTGATCTTTCCCGAAGATTGGGGTTTAATTTTAGTATTGAAAAATCAGATTTAGAAAGTGATATTTTGATTTAAATATTAAATAGGATTGTAATCGGATACTTTCCATTCCTTATTTGACAAATCTACGAAGTGATAATGAATAGAATCATTTTTATCAAATTTTCCGTTTTTATTAGTGTCTTCGATTGTTCTAAAATACAGACTATTTCTAGATTCAATTAAATTCCAATCGATTAGTTCCTGGAAATCAATAGATATTTTAGTAAATCGCTCACCTGAAATTTCGCTTAAATAAATCGATTTTATATCATTAATGTCGAGTTTACCATCTTTATTCGTATCCATATCTACTAAGGTGTAGACCATTATCTGTTGTTTTACTTTGTCAGAAACCGAACGCAAATAAGTGGCTGTTTGAATTAAAACCGGCTTATCCGATAAAGGTTTTATAGAATCGGAGCCCACCTTTTGAAAATTCAAATTTCGCAAATAACCTGTTATTTCGTTATCGCTATAATTAGAGATCTTAAAACTCATATCATTTACACTTGAAGTCGATTCATAGGAGGTTTTAACATTTTTACCATAAATATTCAAATCAGCAACTGGATGAATTAAGTAATTTGTTCCAATCATTTGCACTGGCAAATCAGCAATTTCCATTTGAGTAGTATCCACTATTATTTTAGCAATAACTTTAGATTTAGCATCATAAATAACTTTTGGCTTTTCATTTTCTTTTCTACATCCAGAGAGCAAAACCAGCACGAATAAAGTTGAAATTAGTATAACATTTTTCATTTTGAAAAAATTAGATTATTAAAAGACAGTGAACTAACTTACAATTTCACTGCTAATTTTATATTAAATACGCGGGTTGTTAAATAATTAGGTATCCCGTATTGATTTTTGGTGTATACATCCCGAACCCATGTATTTGTTATCGTATTCTGATTATTAAACATATTAAAGATTTCAAATCCTGCCGATAAATCTTTGTATTTTCTCATCCAATGTCCTTTGGGCCGTTCTGCATTTTTTTCTGTAAAAACATAGGAGAAACCTACATCCGCTCGGCGATAATCGGGCAATCGATTTTGATAATCATATGGATTTGCATAGGATGGTGATCCTCCGGGCAAACCGGTATTGTAAACTAAATTCAAATATAACTTTACACTTGGGATATTAGGCATAAAATCTTGAAAAAGAATTCCGAATTTCAATCTTTGATCAGTTGGCCTTGCAATATAACCCTTGTTATCGATATTCTCTTCTGTTTTCAAATAGCCAAAACTGAACCAGGATTCGGTACCAGGAACAAATTCTCCATTTAATCTCATGTCAAATCCCTGAGCATAGGCTTTGGCATTATTATTAGCCGCATAGCGAATTCGGACATTATCCAAAGTATATGGATTTACGTCAGATAGTATTTTATAATACGCTTCAGTAACCATTTTAAAGGGACGATTCCACATTTTAAAACTATAATCATTGCTGAGCACAAAATGTATGGAAGTTTGCGCTTTTACATTAGGCTGAATAGCACCATCTTGATCTCGTAATTCTCTATAAAAGGGCGGCTGATGATAAAAGCCTCCCGATATTCTGAAAACCATATCTTTTTCCCAATCGGGTTTTATGGCAAACTGAGCTCTAGGGCTTATTGTTATTTGGCTGTTCCCATTCGAGTTTTCGGAAGCAACCTGCCATTGATGCATTCTAATTCCAGCATTGTACCAAACATCACTATTGCCCATTTTATCTTTTAAACTCCATTGTGTATAGCCCGAAAAACGATTAATGGTAACATAATTCGTTGCTCTAACATTTTGATAAGGAACCAAAGGTCCAACATAAGGATTGTAAGGCTGATCGTTTTTGGGCAAGTTAATTCGTGGCGGATTTAAAGCAAAACCAGCCGAATCAATAACTTCCCATTCTACAATTCGATCGCGAATATCTTCTCTAGTATATTTAAAGCCCCATTCTATTTGATGCTTTTTTACAGTATGAAATCCCTTTACTTCCGCATTTACAATTAAGGCATCCAGATCATTTCTGGCGTGGCTCAATTGACTGCCCACAGCTCTGCTATAGGTTACATTTCCAAAAGTTTCCGAACCAATATTACTATCTACCTCTCCTAAATAATAGGCGGCATCGATATCAAAATATTCTTGTTCCAAGGTGTGATAAGTCGAAGCAATAAATTTAAGTATATTGTTATCGTTTATAGTATAAGCCGATTTCATTGCACCAAAATAGGTGTCATATTTATCTTTCTCCTGTCCTTCATAAAAAACCTGCAAAGCAATTGGTTCACTCAATGTACCAAAATTCGTTTGCCGGGAGAGTGGCTTGTAATTGTATTTATTTTGAGAAATATTCCCTAGAAAATTCCACTGCCATTTAGTGGAAGCAGTATAAGTAACATTAGTCTGAACATCTGCAAAACTAGGTCTGAAATTCGTCTGAGTTTCCTGACTGTTTACTAAAAGGCTATTGTCGCGATAGCGAACCCCTGTTAAAGCAGTCCATTTTTGATTCTTTGAAACCGCATCAACGGCAAGACTTCCGCCAAGAAAACTTGCCTCAGCAGCAATTCCAAATTTTGTTGGACGCCTATAAGTTATATCTAAAACCGAAGACAATTTATCTCCATATTTGGCCTGAAAACCACCGGCAGAAAAATCGACATTTTGAACTAAATCGGTATTCGTAAAACTCAATCCTTCCTGCTGACCGGAACGAATTAGAAAAGGACGATAGACTTCAATTTCGTTTACATAAACTAAATTTTCATCATAATTACCACCTCTGACAGCATATTGCGTGCTCAATTCATTATTGGAATACACGCCGGGAAGTGTTTTTAAAATATTTTCGACACCCGCATTTGCTCCAGGTATTTTGCGAATCACTTCGGGCTCTAGACTAGTAATTCCTTGAATTCTTTTTCGGTTATTGATAACTATCACTTCGCCCATTTGCTCCGCTTTATTATTCATCACTAAATTGAATTCGAAATCTTCATTTGGTTTTAATTGAAGTGTACTAGTAATTTTTTTAAATGAAACATGGCTAAAAACAAGAGTGATTTTTTGATTTGCAGGAAGTACAAATTCATAAAATCCGTTCTCGTTTGTTTTTGCAGATTTGTTTAAATAACTGATGTTTACATTTTCGATTGGAATATTATTATCGTCAAAAATGACACCTTTTATTCTTCCCATTTGAGCATAATTAGATGCTACTACAAATAACAAAAAGAGAGTGATTATTTTTAATTTTGTTTTCAAATGAGATACTTTTATTTCTTTAAACTCCTAAAAAATTGCGTTTCAAAGATAGTAGAATTTCCAACGTTATCAATAACCTCAACTTTTAAATCATTTTTACCTTCATTTAGTAAGTTATCGTCAAAAGTGTGAGTTATTTTACGCGTTTTACTTTCATATTCAAATAAAACCCATTTACCATTAAGATAACCATTATAGGACTTTATACCCGAAAGGGCATCGTTAATAGTCAATTGAATTGATTTTTGACTACTAATCCATTTTCCTTCAACTGATTTTGCGATGCTTATTTTTGGAGCAATCGTATCTTTTACCAAAGTGAATTTACCTAAATTTCGGCTGTATGTTGTGAAAGAATTATCTTTTCTTTTAGTAAGATTGTAAGTAGTTTTACCATTATTTACAGATGCAATGAACGTTTTTCCATCATCAACTGTAGTAGAATCAGTCATGCTAACCAAAAAGGAGTTATTTACCGCAACTAAATCATTATGAACGGTCATAATTTTATTCTCTACTCGAAAATCCAGAAATAAATCGTCATAAAACGTTCCTGCAGGAAAAAAAACAGAACAGTTGTTTAACTCAAAATTAGAATCTGTTTTAGCATTTACAAAATAATTAGTTTTGACAATGTCAGCCTTAATTTTAGAATCAAGAGCCGAATAATGAATTGGAATAGAAATCATACTTTTATTGCCATAAAAATCAGAGACTTCAATGCGATACGTATTCGAAAAGTTAGGCAGAACAAGAATCTTCCCAAAATCTAAATCACTTTGAATAATGCTCAAAGGGTAAGGATTTTTCAAGAATAATTTTTGGAATCTTTGATTTATAGTTTTGTATTTAGAATAATCTATAAGAGCATTTATGTAGCGAGTTTCATCAAAAGCAAAGGTTTCAAATTGATATCCAAAAGCTAAATTACCATTCAAAAAAGACTGAACTTTATATACACCATATCGGTCATAGGAATTATCAAACAAATCATAAGTTTGAATTCCAAATCCAATTGTACCTTTTGCCAACACATTTTCAGACACATAAGAACCATCTTTTTGTAGAGATAAATTAATAATTACAGGTCTTTTAGATTGACTGACAACACTATTTTCATCAAGTGGATAAGCCAAGATACTTGTTATAATTGGTTTTTTAGTGTCTTTTATAAAACCATCAAATCCAAAAAAGAAAGGATTAATAATTTTCTCTGTTAGAGTATTCCGAAATTCAAAATGCAAATGCGGCCCTTCTGAACCGCCAGTATTTCCGGACAAAGCAATAAGATCCCCTTTTTTAACTACAAGTTCGTTGGGAGAAGGAAACATTTCAATTTCGTAGGCTTTATCTTTATAATGTTGCTTTTGGATGTAGTTTTCAATAGCTCCCACACCTTTTTGAAGGTGACCATAAACAGTTGTATATCCATTTGGGTGGGTAATATAAATCGCTTTTCCATTTCCAAAGGTGGAAATCTTGATTCGAGACACATAACCATCTGCAACAGCATAAACATCTAAACCTTCTTTTTGCTGGGTTCTAAAATCAAAGCCCGCATGAAAATGATTCGGCCTAAGCTCCCCAAAATTACCGGACAGCTGCATAGGTATATCCAATGGTAATCTAAAATAATCTTTAGGGTACTCTGTTTGTGCACTTATAGCGTTATAAA
>CANEZU010000011.1 GCA_947444255.1 Flavobacteriaceae bacterium
ACTAGCTTTGGATGTCTGGGAACATGCTTATTATCTCAGTTATCAATACCGAAGAAAAAACTATGTAGATGCTTTCTTTAAGGTTATTAATTGGACTAAGGTAAATGAGCGCTACACAGAAGCTCAAAAATAAATAACGGACTGTCCTACATAATAAAAATCCCAAAACTGAAAATTTTCAGAATTGGGATTTTTTATTTTAAAAAGATTTAAGCTTCTATTTCAGACCTGATAAACTATGTTCGATAGTTTCTATTTTAGATATAGCATCAGTTTCTTTTTGTCTTTCGTTTGCCAATACTTTTTCTGGAGCTCCGCTAACAAATTTCTCATTTGCAAGTTTATTTTGAACCGATTTTAAAAATCCTTGAGTATACACTAATTCTGCAGTCAATTTTGCAATTTCTTCTTCTACATTAATTGCCCCCGTAATTGGAATAAAATACTCGTTCGATTTTACTCGAAAGGATAAAGCTCCATCAACTTTTTCAGAAACATACTCCAATTGACTAATGTTACCTAATTTACGAATTACACTATCAAAATGAGAGGATGTATTGTCATGATTGATTAATTTTAATTCGATTGCATCTTTGAATGGAATATTCTTGTCTTTTCTGATCGTTCTAATTCCAGAGATCACCTCAATTGTATTTTCAAAATCTACAATTAAATTAGAATTAAATGGTTTTAATTCTGGCCATTTAGAAATTATTAAAGCTTCATCGGTTGATCTTTCAGCAATGATATGCCAAATTTCCTCGGTTAAAAAAGGCATAAAAGGATGCAACAATTTCAAATTATTTTCCAACATTTCGATAGCCTTGTCAAAAGTAATTTTATCAATTGGCTGTTGATAAGCTGGTTTTATCATTTCGAGAAACCAAGAACAGAAATCATCCCAAACGAGTTTGTAAATCCCCATCAAAGCATCTGAAATTCGGTATTTTTCAAAATTATCTTCAATTTCTAAAAGTGTTTGCTGTAATTTAGCTTCATACCATTCTATAGCAACTTTAGAAGATTCGGGTTGCGGAATTGAATCTGAAACTTCCCAACCTTTTATCAATCGGAAGGCATTCCATATTTTGTTCGAAAAGGCCTTACCCTGATTGCATAATTCTTCGTCAAACATAATGTCATTTCCTGCAGATGCACTTAAAAGCAATCCGACACGAACACCATCAGCTCCAAACTTTGCTATTAAGTCTAAAGGATCTGGAGAATTTCCAAGCGATTTAGACATTTTACGCCTTTGTTTATCGCGAACTAAACCGGTCAAGTAAACATTGGTAAATGGCTTTTTATCAGTATATTCATAACCTGCTATAATCATTCTGGCTACCCAGAAAAACAAAATATCTGGACCCGTTACCAAATCATTGGTAGGATAATAATACTTAAAATCGGCACTTTCTGGATCAGTAATTCCGCCAAAAACAGACATCGGCCACAACCAAGAAGAAAACCAAGTATCCAAAGCATCAACGTCTTGTTTTAAATCAGAAATTTGGAGTTTTGGATTAGATGTTTTTTCCTTAGCTAATTCTAATGCTTCTTCAATGGATTCGGCTACTACAAAATCTTCTTTTCCATCTCCATAAAAATAGGCCGGAATCTGTTGTCCCCACCACAACTGACGGGAAATATTCCAATCCCGAATATTTTCTAACCAATGTCTATAAGTGTTTTCGAATTTTTTAGGATATAACTTAATTTCATTATCTTCTAAAACTGATTTTATGGCCGGTTTAACTAAATCTTCCATTTTAAGAAACCACTGGTCTGACAAACGAGGTTCAATTACCGCTTTGGTTCTTTCAGATGTACCTACTTTGTTTAGGTGAATTTCCGTTTTTGCTAGAGCACCAGAAGTTTCTAATTCCTTAGCGATTTCGTCCCGAACGACAAAACGGTCTTTCCCTTGAAATTGCAAACCAAAACTATTTAAAGTGGCATCATCATTAAAAATATCTATAATCTCAAGATTATGCTTTTCTCCCAAAGCTTTATCATTCATATCGTGAGCAGGAGTTACTTTCAAACAACCTGTTCCGAATTCAATATCAACATACTCATCTTCAATTATAGGTATAATTCTACCACAAATTGGAACAATAGCTTTTTTCCCTTTTAGATGTGCAAAACGCTCATCATTTGGATTAATACAAATAGCAGAATCCCCAAAAATAGTCTCTGGACGTGTAGTTGCAACAGTCAGAAAATCATCACTGTCTTGAATTTTATATTTTATATAATACAATTTACCTTGCTGCTCTTCGTAAATTACTTCTTCATCAGATAAAGTAGTTTTTGCTTCGGGATCCCAATTGACCATTCGATAACCGCGATAAATTAATCCTTTATTGTATAAATCTACAAAAGAGTGAATTACAGAAGCTGACATATCAGGATCCATTGTGAATTTTGTTCTTTCCCAATCGCAGGAAGCTCCTAGTTTTTTTAGCTGATCTAAAATTACTCCGCCATATTTGTCGGTCCAGTCCCAGGCGTGTTTTAAAAACTCTTCCCGGCTTAAATCATTTTTATTAATTCCCTCTGATTTTAATTTGGCAACCACTTTGGCTTCAGTAGCAATCGAAGCATGATCAGTTCCTGGAACCCAACACGCATTAAAACCTTTTAATCGGGCACGTCGAATTAATACATCTTGAATTGTATTATTGAGCATGTGGCCCATGTGCAAAACTCCAGTTACGTTTGGTGGAGGAATTACAATTGTATATGGAGTTCTGTGATCAGGTTCTGAGTGAAAATAATTGTTTTTCATCCAGTATTCGTACCATTTATCTTCAATGGTTTTGGCGTCGAATTGTGCAGGAATTGTCATATACTTTGGATTCGTTGATTCGGTTTAGGTAACTTATATTAGCTGATGGTTTTTTTATCGAATTCGATAGCGATTCCATGATTATTATTTTAGCCCTGATGGCAGAGAAAATCCCACGCTTTTTAGCGTGGATTGTAACGAACAGCAGGAAAATGATTTCTAAAAAAAGCCGGAACAATATGCTTCTAAAAACAATAAGGCACGAAAATTCGAAAGCACTATTTTGAAATCTCTGCAAAAGTAAAGAAATAGATTTGTATAAAAAATTATGACTTAATAATTTGCACTTTGGACAAAAGAAACTTATTTTTACTTAAACAAATGAACTTTTAAAATGAAAAAAACTTTACTATTATTCGCTCTTGTTTTAGCTGGTTCTTTATGTTTTGCTCAATCAGGAGCAAAAATCGAGTTTGCGGCTAAAGACAATACCATTGATTATGGAAAAGTGAGTAAAGACAGCGATAATGGAATTCGTGTTTTTGAATTTACCAATATTGGAGACGCTCCTCTAGTAATTACGGATGTTCAATCTACTTGTGGTTGCACGGTCCCTACAAAGCCTAAACAGCCTATAATGCCGGGTAAAACAGGTAAAATTGAGATAAAATACAACATGAATCCTGGACCAATCCGAAAAACAATAACTGTTGAAAGTAATGCAGTAAATGTTGATGGAGGACGTGTTGCACTAAAAATAAAGGGAGAAGTGATCGAAAAAGAAGCTTTTAATTTACTAGAAAAGAAAAAAACGATACTAACTAAAGATTAAAAAAAGTAAAAAAAAACCTCAATGAGGCTTTTTTTTTTACAATAAATTTTCAAGTTGAAATTTAAAATTAAGGACTTTTCCGTCTCTATCAATTTCTAATTTAATCCATTTATTATCCTCTGATTTCAGGATTTCAATAAGTTTAGGCAAGGAATATTTATATGCATCAAGTTCATTAATGGTTTTTATAATATCTCCTTTTTTTAATCCGGAATTATCTGCCGGTGAATTTTTTCTGACATTAGAAATAGCATAAATTGGTTTTAACGAAAATTTATATTTAAAATCATTGCTGCTTTTATTTTCATTAAACGGATCATCTTTTAAAATGGTTTGAACCCTAACTGTTTCCTGAACCCATTGCATTCCTTCATTTTGAATTTCAATTCCACTTTTATTATATAGAAATGGAGTCGTAAAAAAGCTGTTTTTCTTCAGGAATAGCTGCTTATTCTTATAATCAAAAACTACTGTGAATCTTTTTAAAACATCTCCTCCTACTGATCCCAATCGGTTTTTGACCATACTAACACTTTTAATGGAATTTGAATCCGGAATAGCGATAATGGGATTCGAAAATTCAAAAGCACCTATTTTAAACTTTTGAATTCGAGAGCGCCTACCCATTACATCACCACTAAAACCAGTTCCTAGAAAATCTTCAAAATTAATTTTAGGGATTTTTATATTTTTGTCTAAATACTGGAATAACCAAATAGCATCACTATTACCCGAATCAATTAGTAATTTAGCCTGAATCAGATTGTTTTCTAGGGTTATTATTGATTCTACATAAGGCTTGTTATTTTCGATAGAAATTGGAATTGAGGTGAATTTTTTTTCAATTTTACGTCTGTTTCTTTTAGTTTCTTTAAAGACTATTATCTTTTTTCTTTCGTAATTAATTTCTACTAAGTTATTTTCAAAAAAGGGGAAACCAATAATTCCATTTACTGGTATTCCGATATGAGTTGAAAAATTAAAACTTTGATCTAAAACAATAAACATCTTATGATTTCGATCTTTTAAGCCCTTTAATGTTAAAATATTATTTTTTGATCTTAAACCTTCAATTGATTCCTGACTCCCTAAACCCCGAAGTTTTATTTTCTCAATAGTATTAAAATTTGCACTTCCTTTATCTTCAAGACTTAACAAAATAGTTTCATCAACACCGGTATCTAAAAGGAAATTTAATTCTACATTATTAATTATTATTGGTGTAAAAATCAGATTGTTAATAAGTTGAAATGGAATTACTACTTTATTTTTAGAAGTTTCAAATTGAATACCCGACTGTGAAAAAGCCTGATTAAAAAAGACTAAAAAAAATAAAAATAGATAATTAATTTTCATGACATCTCTTTTTATAAAGTTAATTAAAAAAAAGATACTGTGGTCCTATTAAATAATATAAGCTAAAAGTATTGTCATACTATAAAAAAATTCGCAAATTTGTACTTCAAAAAAATTTATTGCCATGCCAAGAATTTCGAATAAAGGAATAAAAATGCCCGAATCACCAATCAGAAAGTTAGCACCGTATGCGGAAACTGCCATTAAAAACGGTAATAAAGTGTATCACTTAAACATTGGCCAGCCGGATATTAAAACTCCCGAAGTGGCTATGAATTCTATAAAAAATTTAAATATCGAAGTTTTAGAATATAGTCCGTCGGCTGGTTATGAAAGCTATCGAATTAAGTTATCACAATACTATAAAAAACATGATTTACATGTTGATTATGCCGATATCATAATTACTACAGGAGGGTCAGAAGCGCTATTATTTGCAATGGGAAGCACCATGGATTTTGGTGATGAAGTAATAATTCCAGAACCATTTTATGCAAATTACAATGCATTTGCAATTTCATCTGGCGCCACAGTTATTCCAGTCCGTTCTACTATAGAAACTGGATTTGCTATGCCTCCAATAGCTGAATTTGAAGAATTAATAACATCAAAAACAAAAGCGATCTTAATTTGTAATCCCGGTAATCCGACTGGTTATCTTTACACAAAAGATGAAATTATGCAATTAGCCGAATTGGTTAAAAAACATGATATCTTTTTAATTGCTGATGAAGTTTATCGAGAATTCACTTATGATGGTGACATTCATTATTCAATCATGAATATTCCTGGTCTTGAACAACATGCAATAATGGTCGATTCTGTTTCTAAAAGATACAGTATGTGTGGGGCAAGAATTGGATGTATCGTTTCAAAAAACAAGGAATTTATGGCAACTGCACTAAAATTTGCTCAGTCTAGATTGAGTCCGCCAACATTTGCACAAATTGCAAGTGAAGCTGCCTTAGACACGCCGCAAAGTTATTTTGATGATGTAGTCAAAGAATATAGGGAAAGAAGGAATACTCTGATTGAAGAATTGAATAAAATTGATGGTGTTTTGGTGACCAAACCAAAAGGGGCTTTTTATTGTATTGCAAAATTACCAGTTGATAATGCGGATACTTTTGCCAAATGGATGCTTGAATCATTTCAATTAGACAACGAAACTGTTATGGTTGCCCCTGCTGAAGGATTTTATTCCACTCCTGGTGTTGGAATTAAGGAGGTCAGAATTGCTTATGTATTAAAGAAAGAAGATTTAATTCGTTCGGTTCAAATTTTAAAAGAAGCGATAAGAGTTTATAATTTGAAATAATTATAATTTAAGATACGAAATTTAAACTAAGCTTCTCTACTCTTGAGAAGCTTTTTTATTACTAAAAATTGGATATTCCAATAATTTTAAAATTGAATAGCTATAGAATTGTTTAATTTTAATTATTTATCTTTGTTCGTGAAAATAATACCCTACAAAAAACACTTAATTAATGAATAAGAACGAAGATTTTCAAGACGAAATCGGAGACAATCATATTGCAACTACGGCAAATAATCCACTAAGAGATGATGCCTTTGATATGACTGATGAACAAAAAGTAGAATCTATAAAAAAAGATGTCGAAAGTATTCTAGTTACCCTAGGGATGGATTTGACAGATGATAGCTTAAAAGGAACTCCAAACAGAGTAGCAAAAATGTTTGTTAAAGAAATTTTTTCCGGATTGAATCCGTCCAGAAAACCAAAACTTTCCACATTTGAAAACAGCTACAAATATGGAGAAATGTTAGTAGAAAAAAATATAGTTGTTTATTCTACTTGCGAACACCACTTATTACCAATTATTGGTCGTGCACATATTGGTTATATCTCAAACGGAAGAGTAATTGGTTTATCTAAGATGAATCGGATAGTTGAATACTTTGCAAAAAGGCCTCAGGTTCAAGAACGTTTAACAATGCAAATAGTTCAGGAATTACAAAAAGCATTAAATTCAGAAGATGTAGCTTGTGTTATTGATGCCAAACATCTTTGCGTAAATTCAAGAGGAATTTCCGATATTGACAGCAGCACAGTTACATCAGAATATGGTGGGAAATTTAAAGAAGAAAAAACTCGAAGAGAATTTTTGGAATATATAAAATTAGAAACGAGATTTTAAATTAAGTTCCTTTTTCAAGAATCATTAAATCAATTGAAAAAATAAAATATCCTTTCAGGCCTAAAACCCTAGCCCTGATAGAAGTGAAAATCTCACGCTTTTTAGCGTGGATTGAAACGGATAGCAGGAATTAGCTCCTAATAAAAAATAAGAAATGTCATTATATAAAACAAATACGCTTAAAATATACAATTCTTTGTCGGGAGATAAAGAGGTTTTTGTGCCAATTCACGAGGGAAATATTGGAATGTATGTTTGTGGCCCAACGGTTTACAGTAATGTTCACCTTGGAAATGTAAGGACATTTATGTCATTTGATATGATATTTCGATACTTATTGCATCTAAATTATAAGGTTCGATATGTTAGAAACATAACTGATGTTGGTCATATTGTGGATGATGTAGATGATGGTGAGGATAAAATTGCAAAAAGAGCCCGTTTGGAGCAATTAGAACCTATGGAAGTTGTGCAGCGCTATACTGTGGATTTTCATGATATACTTAACGAATTCAATTTTTTACCACCAAGTATAGAACCCACTGCAACGGGTCATATTATTGAGCAAATTGAGATTATAAAAAAAATAATCGATAGCGGAATTGGATATGAAGCCTATGGGTCTGTTTATTTTGATGTTGTAAAATTCAATAAAACAAACCACTACGGAAAATTAAGCGGTAGAAATATAGAAGATATGCTATCGAATACTCGGGATCTTGACGGTCAAACCGATAAGAGAAACCAACAAGATTTTGCGCTTTGGAAAAAAGCAGAACCCGAGCATATTATGCGCTGGCCATCTCCGTGGAGTGATGGTTTTCCTGGATGGCATTTGGAATGTACAGCTATGAGCACTAAGTATTTAGGAAATCATTTTGATATTCATGGCGGTGGAATGGATTTAAAATTTCCGCACCATGAATGTGAAATCGCTCAAAATGAAGCGTGTACAGGTCAAACTCCTGTAAACTATTGGATGCATGCAAATATGCTGACTTTAAACGGTAAAAAAATGTCAAAATCAACTGGTAATAATATTTTGCCAAGGGAGATTTTAACGGGAGAAAATGCCATTTTAAGTAAAGCTTTTTCACCAAGTGTTACTCGCTTTTTCATGATGCAAGCCCATTATCGAAGTATTCTTGATTTTTCTGATGATGCTATCGTAGCTGCTGAAAAAGGATACAATCGATTGATGGAAGCACTAAAAAACTTAAAAGAACTTGAAGCCGGATCAAGTTCAACGATTGATATTTCGAAATGGAAGAAAAATTGTTATGATGCAATGAACGACGATTTCAATTCTCCAATTTTGATTGCTCAATTATTTGAAGGCGTTCATTATATCAATTTATTAAAAGATAAATCAGCTAGTTTAACTTTAAGTGATTTGACTGACTTTACTCAAACAATATCTAGTTTCGTATTTGATGTATTGGCATTAGAAGAAGAAAAATCAGATTCTAATACTAATTTAAAACTAGAAGGTGTGGTCGAAATGCTAATAAGCATGCGGAACAATGCTCGTGCCAATAAGGATTTCGCAATGTCAGATCAAATTCGGGATCAATTGATTTCCTTAGGAATTCAATTAAAAGACGGAAAAGACAGGACTACATTTAATTTGTAAATTGAAAATTAAAAAAATACTCATATTGCCCTTTGTATTCTTAGTACGATTTTATCAATTGGCCATATCTCCATTTACGCCCGCAAGCTGTAGATTTGAACCCACATGTTCCAATTATACATTAGAAGCATTAAAAATACATGGATTATTCTATGGGTCTTATTTAGGCACTAAACGGATAATAAGTTGCAATCCATGGGGGAAATCAGGATATGATCCCGTTCCTGCTAAACAAACAAATTGTAAACATTAACGGTTTTCAAGTAGAATAGATTTTAAAATCTTTATTTTTACAGAAACAATTTTAAGAAAAATAGTAAATGACACCAACATTAAGTATCGTTTGGAATCCATCAGAAGGAATAGATTTAGGTTTTTTTATAATTAGATATTATAGTTTAATGTTTGTAATTGCTTTTGGATTAGGCTGGTACATCATGAAACGAATATTTGAAAATGAAAACGAATCCATTGATAAATTAGATTCTTTATTTATTTGGACCGTACTTTCTACACTATTGGGAGCTAGATTAGGTCACGTCATCTTTTACGATTGGGAATATTATAGAAATCATTTGGCAGAAATCCTTTTGCCTTTTCGATTTGAACCTAGTTTTCAATTTACAGGTTTTCAAGGATTAGCTAGCCATGGGGCAGCTATTGCCATAATTGTATCCATGTATTATTTTAGTAAAAAAATAATGAAAAAACCATTGCTATGGATGTTAGACCGAATAGTAATTCCAGTAGCTAGTGGTGCTATATTTGTAAGATTAGGTAATTTTTTCAACTCTGAAATCGTAGGACATGAAACTACTTCCGCATTTGGAATTAAGTTTATCCGAGATTATTACAGCTCAAGAGATGTTATCACAAAAACTCAAATTGCAGATCCTAAAGAAGCCTATCACGAAATTACTACTAATCCTCAATTTGCTGAATTATTGCAACAGGTTCCTGCAAAACATCCAGCGCAATTGTATGAAGCTTTCTGTTATATTTTTGTATTTGCTATTTTGATGTTCTTATATTGGAAAACAAATTTGAAAGAAAAATTGGGCTATATCTTTGGTGTTTTTTTAGTTCTACTTTGGTCCGTTCGTTTTGTAGTTGAATTTGTGAAGGAAAGCCAAGGGGGGTTCGAAAATTATTTAGGCCTATTTTCTACAGGACAATGGCTTAGTATTCCTTTTATATTTATTGGTTTATATTTTATTTTTAATGCTAGTAAGCCTACAAAAATATAATTAAGAATTAGTATCTAAAATAACAAGAAGCAAAAAAAACACTCAATAATAGAGTGTTTTTTTTTTGATTTAATGAAATTACCAAAGTAAGTAATCGATGTTTAAAAATAGTAGACATGAACTTATATCTTAAAGAAAAGACTTTCTAATCGTTGTAATTCATAAGTAAATATAAGTATAGATCTGTATAAATTATGAACGAAACTTAATATATATATATTGATAACAAAAAAAAATGCCCGATTAGATCGGGCATTTATATAATATAATTAGGAAAAATTAGTTTTGATTATGTGCTTCCTCTATTCTTTTGTGTTCAGCTTCTGATATGGTATCAACCAATACCGGTGTTGCAATAAATAATGAAGAATAAGTTCCAACTACAATACCAATCAACATTGCAAAGATAAATCCTCTTATTGATTCTCCTCCAAAAATGAACATAATCAATAATACTAAAATCATTGTCAATGATGTATTAATCGTTCTAGACATAGTGGAGTTAATGGATTGATTCACGATTTGGTTAAAATTACCTTTCGCTTTACCACCTAAATATTCACGTACTCTGTCAAATACAATAACGGTATCATTCATTGAATATCCAATAACAGTCAAAATTGCTGCTATAAAGTGTTGGTCAATTTCCATTCCAAATGGCATGTATTTCCATAATAAAGAATAAATTCCTAAGACAAAAACAACATCATGAGCAACTGCTGCAATAGCACCTAAACTATATTGCCATTTTCTGAAACTAATCATCAAATAAAGGAAAACAATAGCCATAGCACCAATTACAGCCCAGTAGGAATTGGTTTTAATATCATCTGCAACAGTTGGCCCTACTTTTGAAGCTTGTAATATTCCGTATTTCTTACCATCATAACTATTTACGAATTTCTCGTAAGTCATATCGGCATTATAATGTTTTTTTAAATTATCATATAGTAATTTATTCACTTCTAAATCAGCTTGTGAGCCGGTTTCAGTAACTTTATATTTAGTAGTAATTTTTAATTGATTGTCTTTACCAAATATTTTTGCTTCAGCTGAACCGTCAAAAACTTTAACTAATTCTAACTTCACTTCTTCGGCAGCAACTGGTTTTTCAAAACGTACTTGAAAAGTTCTACCACCAATAAAATCTACACCTTGATTTAATCCATTAGTTGCTAAAGAAACAATACTAACTATAACAACAATACTAGAAAAGATATAAGTATATTTTTTAATTCCAAGGAAATCAAAATGGAAATTAGTGAAGAAATTTTTAGAAAAACCGGTAACAAAAGATAATTTATTTCCTCTGTTAACACTCCAATCTAGTAATATTCTTGTAATAAAAATAGAAGTAAACAATGAAGTTGCTATCCCTATTAATAATGTAGTAGCAAAACCTTGAATTGGTCCTGTACCAAAAATTAATAAAACAGCACCAGTTAAAACGTGAGTTACATTTGCATCAACAATAGAACGCATAGCACCTTTCCATCCAAAAGAAGTTTTAATAGCATCTGGCAAGGATTTGCCACTTCGCAATTCTTCTTTAGCTCTTTCGTATATAATGATATTAGCATCTACGGCAGTTCCCATAGTTAATACGATACCTGCAATTCCAGGTAAAGTAAGGACTGCTCCTAAGCTAGCAAGGATTCCAAATAAGAATAAAAGGTTAATCGCCAAAGCAATATTTGCATATAAACCTGATTTACCATAATAAACCATCATCCATAACGAAACGATTAACAATCCAATAATGGCTGAATCTGTACCGTTATCAATTGCTTCTTGACCTAATGATGGTCCAACAACTTCCGATTGTACGATTTCTGCAGAAGCTGGTAATTTACCTGCTCTAAGAACATTTGCTAAATCTTTAGTTTCTGTAACATCAAAAACACCTGATATTTCAGATCTTCCACCTGATATTGGTCCACTAGAAACTCCTGGTGCAGAATACACAATATCATCAAGAACAATAGCGATATTACTTTTTTGAGTAAACGCTTTTCCTGTTAATTCTTCCCAAGCTTTAGCACCCTGACCGTTCATTTGCATCGTTACTGCAGGTTTTCCGGATTGATCAAAAGAATCTTTCGCATCAGTAACAACTCCACCACTCATAGAAGCTTGGTTGTCTCTATTCCCTTTTAAAGCATATAGTTCAACCGTTTCAACTTCTTTTTTAGTTTTATCGTCAATAATTGAAGAAGGTTTACCCCAAACAAATTTAGCATAACGCTTGTCTGCAGGAAGTAAGATTTTAATATCTTGTCTTTTCAAATATCCATTAATTACTGCAGTATCTTTAGGAGATACAACAGCTAAAACAGGTCCACCACCTTGACTAACAAATTTATCCAATAAAGGATTTTGTCCTTTTGCCGGAGCGATAGTATCCTTTGTAGCGTCTGTTAACAAAGTATCAATTCCAGTTTTTACAGTTTCTTTTACTGGTTGAACTGATTTTTCAGTAAGTTTTAAAGCATTGTTAGCTGCCATTAAGAAGTTACCTAAATCATCAATTTTATACGTTTCCCAAAACTCTAATTGAGCCGTACTTTGTAATAATTTTTTAATACGATCAACATCTTTAGCTCCAGGAAGCTCCACTAAGATTCTACCTGATTCCCCTAATTTTTGAATATTAGGCTGAGTTACTCCAAATTTATCAATACGTTTTCTTAGTACTTCAAAAGCACTTTCAATAGATTCGTCAACTTTTCGTCTAATAACCTTTTTTACTTGATCATCAGTCATTTTGAAATTAACTTCATCACCTACTATTTTATTAGAAAAAATTTCAGGTGAAGCTAATTTTACAGTTCCCGCAGATGCTTTATCAAATGCCTCAAAAAATGCATCGATATAATCCTGATTTCCTTGTCTGTTAGCTGTTGCATCAGCAAGAGATTTATTAAAAACAGGGTTTTTAGAATTATTGGCTAATCCTTTAATAATATCTTTTACTGAAATTTGAAGTTGTACATTTATTCCACCTTCAAGATCCAGACCTTTGTTGATTTTTTTGTCTTTTACTTCATTGTAAGTAAAATTTGTAAATCCAAGATTGAATACTTTTTCTTTTCCAATGGAATCTAAATACTTTAATTCCTTTTCAGAATTTCCTCCAGCATAGGCTTTTGCATCGCTTTCAATATTATGAGAAACGAATGTGAAAGAAAGTTGGTAAATACTTACCAATGCAAATAAAATTGCAAAAAATTTAACTAGTCCTCTATTCTGCATTATTACTAATAATTAATTAATTTTTATTTATATAAATTTTTGAAATTGTTAAAATCGAATTAAATTTTTGAAATTTGATGCCAAATTTAAAAAAGGAATTGTATTAGCAATTTGTAAAACGAGCAAATATATAATTTAGATCAAGATATACCAATTTATTTATTGAATAATCTCAAAAAAAAGACTGCAAATTTGCAGTCTTCTTTATATATAGTACAAAAGTTTATGCTAAAACTGATTTTAGATCCGCATTCATATTTCTTACAGCTTCTGCACTTTTAGCAAATAATGCTTTTTCTGAATCGTTTAATTCGATATCAAGAATTTCTTCAATACCATTTTTTCCAATAATACATGGAACTCCGATACAAATATCATTTTGACCATATTCTCCTTCAAGGAAAACAGAACATGCAATCATTTTCTTTTGGTCATTCAAAATACTATCTACTAAATAAGCAACAGAAGCTCCTGGCGCATACCAAGCTGACGTTCCTAAAAGGCCTGTCAAAGTAGCTCCACCTACCATAGTAGCTGCGGCAACTTTAGTTAATTCTTCTTCTGATAAAAATTCAGAAACGGGAATACCATTATAAGAAGCTAATCTCGTTAATGGAATCATTGTTGTATCTCCGTGTCCACCAATAACCATAGCAGAAACATCATTTGAAGGTTTGTCTAAAGCTTTAGATAAATAATATCTAAAACGAGAACTATCTAAAGCACCACCCATTCCGATTATTCTATTTTTTGGCAAACCTGTAGCTTTCAGAGCTAAATAAGTCATTGTATCCATTGGATTTGAAACAACAACTACAATTGTATTTGGAGAATGCACTAAAACATTTTCAACTACCGATTTAACGATTCCAGCATTAATCCCAATTAATTCTTCACGAGTCATTCCTGGTTTTCTTGGAATCCCAGATGTAATTACCACTACATCACTGTTTGCTGTTTTAGAATAATCATTTGTAACTCCAGAAACCTGAGTATTAAATCCTGTATTAGTGGCACACTGCATAATATCCATTGCTTTACCTTCAGCAAAACCTTCTTTGATATCTAATATTACTACTTCACTTGCAATTCCTCTATACGAGATAACGTCTGCACAAGATGCTCCTACGTTCCCTGCTCCTACTATTGTAACTTTCATAAGTATTTTATTTAATCGTTTGTATAATTATTTATTTGGTTGATATGTTTAATTTTCTAAAGATTATGCATCAATATTGGCATAAACGGCATTTTTCTCGATGAATTCTCTTCTTGGGGGAACTTCATCTCCCATCAACATTGAGAAAACACGATCTGCTTCTGCTAAACTATCAATATTTACCTGGCGTAAGGTTCTGAAATTTGGATCCATCGTAGTTTCCCATAATTGTTCCGCGTTCATCTCTCCAAGACCTTTATATCGTTGGATATTAGCATTACCACCCATTCTTTCATTGGCAATATTACGCTGATTATCGTTCCACGCATATTCTTTTTTATTTCCTTTTTTAACAAGGTACAAAGGAGGTGCTGCAATATAAATATGTCCTTGCTCAATTAATTCTTTCATGAATCTAAAGAAGAAGGTTAATATTAAGGTAGAAATGTGACTACCATCGACATCGGCATCACACATAATAATTACTTTATGGTAGCGTAATTTTTCTAAATTTAGAGCTTTACTATCTTCAGCAGTTCCAATAGTAACTCCTAAAGCAGTAAAAATATTTCGAATCTCTTCATTTTCAAAAACTTTATGATGCATGGCCTTTTCAACATTCAAAATCTTACCTCTCAAAGGTAAAATGGCTTGAAAAGCACGATCACGTCCTTGTTTTGCAGTTCCACCAGCCGAATCTCCCTCTACAAGATAAACTTCACATTTTGCAGGATCTTGTTCGGAACAATCGGACAATTTACCAGGTAAACCACCACCTCCAAGAACCGTTTTGCGCTGAACCATTTCACGCGCTTTTTTAGCAGCATGACGAGCCTGAGCTGCAAGAATTACCTTTTGAACAATGATTCGAGCATCATTAGGATTTTCTTCCAAATAATTTTCGATCATTTCACTAACCGCTTGACTCACAGGAGAAACAACTTCTCTGTTCCCTAATTTAGTTTTTGTTTGACCTTCAAACTGAGGTTCTGCCACTTTTACTGAAATAATAGCGGTAAGACCTTCTCGAAAATCATCACCTGATATTTCAAATTTCAGTTTATCTAACATGCCTGAAGTATCCGCATATTTCTTTAAAGATCGAGTTAGACCCGTTCTAAAACCTTGTAAATGAGTACCACCTTCATGAGTATTGATGTTATTTACGTAAGAAAAAATATTCTCGGTATAACTTGTATTATAAATCAAAGCTACCTCAACTGGAATTTCTCCTTTTTCATTATCCATACTGATAACGTGAGAAATAATTGGTTCGCGATTGCCATCCAAATAACGGATATATTCTTTTAAACCTTCATCGGAATGAAAAACTTCAGAAACAAATTTTCCGTCTTTATCTAGTTCTCTTTTATCTGTAAAAGTAATTGTAATTCCTTTATTCAAATAAGATAATTCTCGCATACGGGCTGATAAAGTATCGTATGAAAATTCTGTTGTTTGGGTAAAAATAGTATTATCAGGATAAAAAGTAACTATAGTTCCTCTTTTTGTAGTTTCCCCAATTTGTTTTACCGGATATAATGCTTTTCCCTTTTCGTATTCTTGCTCGTAAACTTTTCCGTCACTACTATGAACTGTGGCTCTCAAATGATTCGATAATGCATTTACTACAGAAACCCCAACACCGTGAAGTCCTCCAGAAACCTTATAAGAATCTTTATCAAATTTACCTCCAGCACCAATTTTAGTCATAACAACTTCTAGCGCCGAAACTCCTTCTTTTTTATGAATCCCAACTGGAATTCCACGACCATTATCTTCAACAGAAACTGATCCATCTTCGTTTATATCAACAATTATAGTGTCACAATGACCACCCATAGCCTCATCGATAGAGTTATCTACAACTTCATAAACTAAATGGTGTAAACCTCTAACACCTACATCACCAATATACATGGATGGACGCATTCTAACATGCTCCATTCCTTCTAAAGCCTGAATACTATCTGCTGAATAACTGTCCTTTTTGATTTCTTCGCTCATATAAATTTATTCTAAAAATGTATTTTTTTGTCTAACACGCAAATATATAAAAATCGAAATAGTAATACCTTTAAAATGCTCTTTTTAGCACTATAGTTATTAACATTTTGTTCACTATTTTGACCCTAATTCTATCCCACTTCCAAAACCTTTTGGATACTCAATTTTCCCGAAATCAAAATGAACACCTTCGGCAATGTCTCTACTTAAAAGCAAGGCTCCATCAGCATCTAAATAATCTAAGAGCGGGGCAAGCTGAACTAATCCTGAAATTCCAACGCTGGATTCTGTCATGCAACCTGCCATAATTAACAACTTATTTTCTCTTGCTTTTTCAATCATCCGAAGTGCCGGACTGATTCCCCCACATTTCATTAATTTGATGTTTATTCCATGAAATAAAGCACTACAAGATAAGACATCTTCTTCACGTTGACAACTTTCATCCGCTATAATTGGCAGAACTGATTTTGATTTTACCTTTTTCATTCCATCAATATCATTTACATGGAGTGGCTGTTCTATAAACTCTACATCCAACTCTTTTAAAACAATTGAATTGGCTATTGTTTGATCTGCATTCCAAGCACAATTCGCATCAATTCTAAAAACAGCATCGGTAATTTTGCGTAGGCTTTCAACTATCTTAATATCTTCGTTTGTTCCTAATTTAATTTTATAAATCGGCCAGGGCTTTTCAATAATTTTCTGTTGCATCACTGCGATTGAATCAATACCAATGGTAAAGGATGTTAGAGGAGTATTCGAACTTTCTTCCGACCAATACTCCCTGAGCGTTTTCTTGTTTTTTCGAGCATAAAAATCCCAGTATGCCAAATCTATTGCGCACAAGGCAAAATAATCATCCTTTAAAGTTGGGGATAATAGATTCCAAAGTTCTTTTGGATGCATATCCGATAAGGAACTAAAAATCGGCTTTACATTGGAAAGACTTTGTGTTAATTTCTCCACCGTACTATTATAATAGGGATTCACAGTAGCTTCACCATATCCAGAATCATTTCCGTCAGAAATACAAACTACCACCGTTTTTTGAACCGCTACCGTATATCTGGAAATCGTAAAGGGATGCCTCAAGGGCAAATCATAAAATTCGAAATTTAAAAGTAGAGCCATAAAACAGAGCGCTAAAAAAACTTCAGCGCTACAATTTACAAACTATATCTAATATAAACCTAATAATTTCAACTAGGAAACACTAACATTTGATTTTGCTATTTCAGTGTCCGACTGAACATGAGCCTCATTTGCTCTACCACTTGGATCTTGATTTTCTTGCCACTTTGGAATCCATTTTCTAACCGTTTGCGAAGCGCTAACTTGTGGATAAAATTTATGAAAAATACTTCTGTAAAAATAAGCCTCCTTAGTAGTCGGAGTATTGTAAGTGAATATTTCAGCAGCTGATTCTAATTCGGCATCCGATACTTTAGTTGCACAATATTCGATTAATTGGTCAATCCAATTATAACCAACTCCATCCGAAAATTGTTCTTTTTGCCTCCACAAAACTTCTTGAGGTAAATAAGGATCTTCCGGAATATCAAACGCTTTTCTTAAAATATATTTTTCAACTCCGTTATAAGTTTTAGGCTGTTTTTCTTCAGGCTTAATTTGAATTGCAATTTCTAAAAAAGCTTTATCTAAAAATGGAACCCTTGCCTCCAAACCATGAGCCATAGTTGATTTATCAGCCCGTAACAAATCGGCAGTAAATAATTTTTGAACTCTTTCTATAGTTTCAATTTGGAAATCTTCTGCTGAAGGTGCATTTCTAAAATACAAATAACCTCCAAATATTTCATCTGCACCTTCTCCAGACAAAACTACTTTAATACCTAAATCTGAGATAGCTTTTGACAGAAAATACATTGGTGTACTTGCTCTCACCGAAGTCACATCATAGGTCTCTATGTGCCAAATTAGTTTTTCGAGAATTTCAATTCCTTGCTCAATTGTAAAATGAATTTCATGGTGTTCTGTTCCTAAAAATTCAGCTACTTTTCGGGCAGCTATTGCATCTGGTGCATTGGCATCTAATCCGATAGAAAAAGAATGTAATTTTCGTCCACTTTCAGCTAATAATCTTGATGCTATAGCGGTTGTCAAAGAAGAATCTAACCCTCCAGAAAGTAAAACACCAATAGGCACATCACTCATTAATCTTTTACGAGTAGCTTCGGTTAGAGTTTCTCTGATCAAAGTTAAATCTAATTCTTGAGTTGCTTTAGTATGATCTTCATAAACGGGTTTATAATATTTAATGAAACCTGTTTTTTGAGTATAATAATGTCCTGGTGGAAATGTAGAAAATGTTTTGCATTGGTCAGTTATAGGCTTCATTTCTGATGAAAAATAAATCCTTCCTCTTTCATCCAAACCGTAATATAAAGGTTTTACTCCCAAAGGATCTCTCGCTGCTATAAAGTCATCTCCATCAACAATAACAAAAGACCAATCTCCATCGAGTAGGTTGCAAAAATCATAACCAAATTCTTCATACAAATGAACAATCACTTCTGAATCCGATTTAGTTCTAAAAGTATGCTCTTTCAAAATCCCATCTCTCAATTCTTGGTGGTTATATATCTCACCATTATGAACCATATGTGCATTTTTAGTTCCCTGAATTGGTTGTCTTCCTGAATGTAAATCGATTATTGACAAACGCTCATGACTCAAAACATGTCCCTTTTCCGTAATGTGTAAATCGCTTTCGTCTGGTCCGCGATGTGACATTCTCTTTGAAAGTGATTTTACTAATTCTTCGTCTTTACCTTTTCCGATGATGACTAATATTCCGCACATTAGTTCTGTTTTTAAATTATTAAATATAACGATAGTACAAATATGTAGTTAAAGTTATAATTGAAAAACATATTTAGCAAAATTAATTACAAAATAAAACTAAATTATAAAATTTAAGCCTAATATGAAATTAAAAATGCAAAAATAGCCATATAACTACATAATTCAAAAATATTCTGGTGAGGATATTTTAGATAAAATAGCAAGCTTCACTTTATTCAAATAAAAAAGCGTCCACAAAAGTGAACGCTCAAAATTTAATTTGTTTTTTTTATATTATTTACGCTTTTACATAAGCATCATCGTGAACACTTGCAACTGCTCTTCCAGAAGGATCATTCATGTTTTTGAAAGCTTCATCCCATTCTAATGCAATCTTTGTACTACAAGCAACGCTGGCTTCTTGAGGAACACATAAGGCTGCTGCGTCACTTGGAAAATGTTCGTGAAAAATAGAACGATAATAATATTCTTCTTTAGATGTTGGCGTTTGCAAAGGGAATTTATATTTCGCATTCGCTAATTGTTCATCGGTAACTTCAACTGCCACTACTTCTTTTAAAGTATCAATCCAACTGTAACCTACTCCATCACTAAATTGTTCTTTTTGTCTCCAGGCAATACTTTCTGGCAACATATCTTCAAAAGCTTTACGAACTACCCATTTTTCCATTGGATGTTCTTTATTTATCATTTTATCTTGTGGGTTGATTCGCATCGCCACATCCATAAATTCTTTATCTAAAAACGGCACACGACCTTCAATTCCCCAGGCAGCTAAACTTTTGTTGGCACGCAAGCAATCGTACATGTGAAGTTTGCTCAATTTACGAACGTTCTCTTCGTGAAATTCTCTTGCATTTGGTGCTTTATGAAAATATAGATATCCTCCAAAAAGTTCATCAGCTCCTTCGCCAGACAATACCATTTTAATACCCATAGATTTAATCACTCTCGCCATCAACCACATTGGTGTTGATGCTCTGATGGTTGTTACATCATAAGTTTCAAGGTTATAAATCACATCACGAACGGCGTCTAATCCTTCTTGAATAGTGAATTTAATTTCGTGGTGAATCGTTCCGATATGTTCAGCAACTTTTTGAGCAGCAGCTAAATCAGGAGAACCTTCTAATCCAACAGAAAAAGAATGTAATTGCGGATACCAAGCATCAGCTACATCTCCAGATTCAATACGTTTTTGAGCATATTTTTTGGCTACAGCCGAAGTAATAGAAGAATCCAGACCTCCTGAAAGCAATACACCATAAGGAACATCGCTCATTAATTGTCTGTGAACAGCTGCTTCTAGTGCTACTTTAATTTCTTCTATGCTTGTTTTATTGTCTTTTACGGCATCATAATCAACCCATTCTCTTTTGTACCATTGTACAAATTCTCCGTCTTTGCTTGACATATAATGTCCAGGAGGAAACAATTGAATTTTAGTACAATATCCTTCTAATGCTTTCAATTCAGACGCCACATAAAAAGTACCATGTTGATCCCAACCGATATATAACGGTATAATTCCCATGTGATCACGAGCCACAAAATATTCATCTTTCTCTACATCATAAATAGCAAATCCAAAAATACCATTCATCTCATCTATAAAATGTGGTCCTTTTTCTTTATAAAGTGCTAAAATAACTTCACAGTCACTTTCTGTTTGAAAAGTGTATTTTCCTTCAAATTGTTTGCGCAATTCACGGTGGTTGTATATTTCACCATTGGCAGCCAAAATAAGATTTCTATCTTGACTAAATAAAGGTTGTTTTCCAGAAGCTGGATCAACAATAGCTAGTCTTTCATGAGATAAAACAGCTTTATCATTACTGAAAATTCCACTCCAATCTGGTCCGCGATGACGAATGATTTTAGACATTTCTAATACTTGTGGTCTTAAAACTTCCACTTTTTGTTTTAAATCAAATGCACATACTATTCCACACATAACTTTATATTTTAATATTTTTGTTTATTTTGATAAGGCAAAGATGCATATTTAGTTAACATTCAAAAACACAAATACATATATTGGTTTTAATTTTAAACTAATATATGTATTTTACTAATAATATGAAACATAAAATCAAGAAAAGAACTATTTGTACTTATAATCTGTAAATTATCTAAGTAAATAAATCTGATTTATTTTACTTTATTCCCTTTTACGAAGGTCTGAAGCGGTTTCATTTTTACGATATTTTCTTCCTTAATTTTCATCAAATCTTGATCATAAATAACATAATCAGCCCATTTTCCAATTTCTAAACTCCCTTTTTCTTTTTCTTCAAAATTTGAAAAAGCCGCCCAAATTGTCATTCCCTTCAATGTTTCTTCTCGGCTCAATGCATTTTCCATTTGAAATCCACCTTCAGGATAATTCTTACTGTCTTTTCTGGCTACTGCAGCATGAAAAGTTAGCATTGGATTAACTTCCTCTACAGGGAAATCGGTACCTAAAGCTATAATACCCGCTTTATCAAGTAATTTTTTGTAAGCATAGGCATTTTTCATTCGGTCCTTCCCTAGTCGTTCCTTTGCCCAATACATATCCGATGTTGCGTGTGTTGGCTGAACGGAAGGAATTATACCCGTTTTAAAATAATCATAATCTGCTTCTCTTATAACTTGAGCGTGTTCAATTTTCCATCTTCGGTCCTTTTTTCCTGTCAAAACATCTTTATAAATCTTCAATAAAACAGTATTAGCTGAATCGCCAATAGCATGAGAATTCAATTGAAATTCTGATCCAGCTATTTGCCTGGCAATTTCTTTCAAATCGGATATTGATGAAAGCAAGGCTCCAAATTGTTTTGGTTTGTCACTATAACCCTTATGCAAACAAGCACCACGGGAACCCAAAGCACCGTCACCATATAATTTAAAAGAACGCACATTTAATTGATCCGTTTTATAGATTCCTTTTTTGAGATACAAAGCTATGTTTTCTTTATTTGCAGTAATCATAGCATAAATATTGAGTTTCATCGCTTTTGCTTTCTGAAGACTATCGATTAACTGAATTACATCCGGTGATAAACCTGCATCATTTATAGTTGTCAATCCATAATCAAACATGATTTTTTCCGCATCTAATAGAGCTGCAATTTGGGTTTTCCGATTGGGTTTTGGAATAATTTTAAACACCAATTCCATAGGATTATCAACTAAAATTCCTGTCAATTCTCCTTTGGCAATTTCAATCTGACCACCAATTGCTTCCGTGTCTTTGGTAATTCCTGCAAGTTTTAAAACTTTAGAATTAACAATAATTGCATGACCATCTATACGATTCAGAACTACAGGAACATTTGGGAAATATTTATCCAAAATAGCTTTCGTAGGATATTTTTTAATTTTCCAGTCATTTTGATCCCAACCATTACCAACAATAAAACTTGGATTTTTATCTTTTTGAAAAGCTTGAATTCGAGCTACTATTTCCTCCATACTTTTAGTGCCGCGCAAATCTACTTCTTGCAAACTAAGTCCAAAACCATAAAAATGACAATGAGCATCAATTAAACCAGGATAAACAAACTTTCCTTTGGCTTCAATTGTGTTTTCGGATTCATATTTACTCGCTATTTCTTCATTTGTTCCAATGGCAATAATTTTACCTTTATCAATTGCCATGGCAGATGCATTTCCAAAATCTTTATTAACCAGATAAATTGTAGCATCGGTAACAATTGAATCAACTGCTATTTTGCTTTTTTGATTGCAGGAAAATAATAAAAGGGAAGTTAAAAGGCAGACAATACTTTTCATAATGATTGATTTAGTATTGCTAATATAAAAAAACCAAGCCAGACCGACTTGGTTTAACAAGAATATAAAAGTTAAATCTTAAAATACAATATCTTCGATGGTATATTGCGTTCCATTAATTTCAAAAACAAATCCTAATTCATTCCCTATTAATTTACTTCCTAAGGGAGATTGAGGTGAAACAGCAAAAACTACTTTATTATCAATAGTAATTTTTGGCAAAGCTGTACTTATAAACAACAGCATACCATTAGCTTGAACCAAACTTCCCAAACTGATTTTGGGAGAATTTATCGTTACATCAATTTTATCCAAAATTATTTTTTGTTCCAATATCTCCGCCAACTTCCGATTCAACTTTTCCTGTTCTATATGCATCATCGAC
>CANEZU010000012.1 GCA_947444255.1 Flavobacteriaceae bacterium
ATAGGGTGCATCGATTCCTTTTTCGACCATTTTGTTGAAACTAAGAATAGAACCAGTTTGCAACAAACCACAAAGGATCGTTTGTTCGCCCATAAGATCTGATTTTACTTCGGCAACAAAAGAAGAAAGTAAAACTCCTGCTCTGTGACCACCAGTTCCTACGCAATAGGCTTTAGCGATATCAAGGCCATCACCATTAGGATCATTATCCGTGTGAACGGCTATCAGTGTAGGTACACCAAAACCACGTAAATATTCAGCACGCACTTCAGAAGCTGGAGATTTAGGGGCAATCATTACGACAGTTATGTCTTTACGGATTTGAGTACCTTCTTCTACGATATTGAAACCATGAGAATAAGACAAGCAAGCTCCTTTTTTCATCAAAGGCACTATCTTGGTTACTACTGGAGTATGTTGTTTGTCTGGAGCTAAATTAGAAACTAAATCAGCGGTAGGGATTATTTCTTCAAAAGTTCCCACTTCAAAACCATTTTCTGTAGCATTAATATAAGATGCTCTTTTATTATCTATAGCTTCCTTACGCAAAGCATAAGCCACGTTAAGTCCGCTATCGCGCATGTTTTGGCCTTGCGCCAATCCTTGAGCACCGCAACCAATGATTACAATTTTTTTGCCAATAAGTTTAGTAACACCATCAGCAAATTCGCTGTTTTGCATGAAATCACATTTTCCTAATTCCTGAACTCTCAGGCGGTGTGGAAGCGAATTGAAATAATTTGCCATTTTTAATTGTTTTAATTTTAAATATTAATTTTTAATCTCTTTGTTTAACTCCTCGAAGCTCTGCTTCTTTTTTTTGCCACAGATTCACTGATTAAAAAAGATTTTTGAAAATCTGTGAATTTGTGGCTAAAATTTCTATACTACCTCTGGATCTATGCCCCCGATGTAGTTTATTTTACATTTCGAAAATCATACTTTTATGATTCAAAAATTCGTTGTTTATAGGTTTTTTGGTAGGGTCATTTTTCTCCATATCTAAAACCTGTTTGTGAACACCTTCACTTGATTTCACGATTGCAATTCGGGAACTTCTCACGAATTCGATTAGGCCATATTTGCCTAATTCGGTTAGTAGATTATTGATTTCATCTTCTTGGCCCGTGGTTTCAAAAACGGTAAAATCAGATCGAATCACTACTGCTTTAGCGCCATATTCTCTCAAGAGGCGTTCAACTTTTACCTCTTTCATGATGATGGGCGTAGACACTTTGTATAAGGCCATTTGTTGCCAAATGATTTCATCGTTAGTGTTGTAGTATACTTTGAAAACGTCTACAATTTTTTCTAATTGGCGGACGAGGTTTTTCACTACTGTTTCGGTTTCTTTGACCACCAAGGTGAAGCGATAAATATTTTCGATTTCGCTAGGGGAGGTGTTTAAGCTTTCTAAATTGATCTTCCTTCTGGAAAACATGATGGCTATTTTATTGATCAAGCCCACTTGATTTTCTCCGTAGATGGATAAGGTATATTCTTCTTTCATGGGGGATAATTTAGATTTCTTCTTTGCTTAAAACGATTTCTGCTACCCCTTTTCCTTGAGGTACCATTGGGAAAACATTGTCTTCGTGAATTACGGCTACTTCCAATAAAAAGGAGGACGGGTGATTCAACATTTGTTCGAGGCTTTCTTTTAGTTCTTCTCTTTTAGAAATTTGCTTTCCATCAATTCCGTAAGCATTGGCTACCTGAACGAAGTTTGGGCTTTGAATATCGGTAAAGGAATATCTTTTTTCGTGAAAAAGTTCTTGCCATTGGCGCACCATACCCAAGAAGCTGTTGTTTAGAATAATAATTTTGACATTGGGCTGAAACTGCATTATTGTTCCCAATTCCTGCAGGTTCATTTGAGCACCACCGTCGCCCATTATGGCAACCACTTGTCTCTCGGGCGCTCCAAATTTAGCTCCAATCGCAGCTGGCAAGGCGAAACCCATAGTTCCTAAACCACCGCTGGTCACATTACTTCGGGTTTTGTTTTGTTTGGCATAGCGACAGGCCACCATTTGGTGCTGGCCTACATCGGTTACGATAACGGCATCACCTCCGGTAAGTTCGTTTAGTATATTTATAACTTCGCCCATGGTTAGTTTTCCATCGGTCGGATTTAATTCTTTTTCAATCAAGGCTGATGTTTCTTTCTCCATTCTATCTTCAAATTCTTTCATCCATTCGGGATGTAGTTTTTTGTCAATCAGATTGGTAAGAAGCGGTAATGTTTCTTTGCAATTTCCCCAAACGGGTATGGTAGTTTGGACATTTTTATCGATTTCGGCCGGGTCAATATCCAGGTGAATTACTTTGGCTTGTTTGGCATATTTGTCCAGACGGCCGGTCACTCGATCGTCAAATCGCATACCGATAGCGATTAAAACATCGCATTCGTTGGTCAGGAAGTTAGGGCCATAATTACCGTGCATACCCAGCATACCCACACCTAGAGGGTGGTCAGTAGGAATAGCGCTCATTCCCATGATGGTCCATGCAGCAGGCAAGCCTCCTTTTTCAATAAAAGCCAGGAATTCTTTTTCGGCATTGCCTAGGAGGACACCTTGGCCAAATATAACAAAGGGTCTTTTGGCTTGGTTTATAAGTTCCGCAGCCGCTTCGATGTATTCGATGCGTACTTCGGGTTCCGGTCGGTAACTACGGATGTGAATACAGGGGCGGTAGCCTATGTAGTCGAACAATTGCAATTGGGCATTCTTTGTAATATCAATTAAAACGGGGCCTGGGCGACCGCTTTTGGCGATATAGAAGGCTTTGGCTACTACTTCGGGAATTTCCTTAGCATCGGTAATTTGATAATTCCATTTGGTAATGGGCGTGGTGATATTGATAATATCGGTTTCTTGAAAAGCATCGGTGCCTAGCAAATGGGCAAAAACTTGACCGGTAATACATACTAGAGGAGTAGAATCGATCAAGGCATCGGCCAGACCGGTAACCAAATTGGTAGCTCCTGGTCCACTAGTAGCAAATACCACTCCTGTTTTTCCGCTTACTCTGGCATAGCCTTGAGCAGCATGAATGGCACCTTGTTCATGGCGAACAAGTATATGATTTAGTTTTTCTTTGAAGTCAAACAGCGCATCGTATATTGGCATGATCGCGCCCCCCGGATAACCGAAAATAGTATCTACTTTTTCAGACAGCAAGGCATCAATTACAGCAATACTACCTGTAATATTAAATGTTTGAGGTTCTTTTTTTTCCATTTTAAAGCTTTCCAAAGTGTCCATGTTTTTGCTTTTATAATTCATCTGTTACACAACCTTCGGAAGCGTCTTTTACTAATCGGGTATATTTGAATAACACACCATTAGTCACTTTGAGAGGTGGGGTAACGAATTTTTTTCTTCTTTCTTCTAATTCTTGATCACTTATAGCCAGATGTATTCGGTTGTTGACAGCATCTAATTCGATTGTGTCCCCATCATTTACAAGAGCAATAGTTCCGCCATCATAAGCTTCGGGAGTAATATGACCTACTACAAAACCATGAGTTCCGCCGCTAAATCTTCCGTCGGTAATTAGGGCAACACTTTTTCCTAGACCAGCACCGATTATAGCGGAAGTTGGTTTGAGCATTTCGGGCATTCCAGGGCCACCTTTTGGGCCTACATAACGGATAACGATTACATCGCCGGCTTTAATTTTCTTTTGTTCAATTCCATGAATCAATTCTTTTTCTCCATCAAAAACCTTGGCAGGACCTACGAATTTCTCCCCTTCTTTTCCGGTAATTTTAGCTACAGAACCTTTTTCGGCTAGGTTTCCATATAATATTTGAAGATGTCCTGTTTCTTTTAAAGGTTTTTCTAGTGGACGGATAATGTTTTGATCTTCAAATTTAATATCTTCTATATTTTCTAAATTTTCAGCCAGTGTATTTCCAGTAACGGTTAAACAATTACCGTGAAGCATTCCTTTACTTAGAAGGTATTTTAAAACCATTGGCACACCGCCTTTTTCATGGAGATTTTGCATCAAATAATTCCCACCTGGTTTGAAATCGGCAATCAAAGGTGTTTTGTCGCTGATTCTTTGAAAATCGTCTATAGTTATTTTAACGCCTACACTTTTTGCCATTGCTATTATGTGCAATACGGCATTGGTGCTTCCGCCAAGAGCAATTAAAGCGGTTATAGCATTTTCAAAAGCTTCAAAAGTCATAATGTCTTTTGGACAAATATCTTTTTCCAGTAATATTTTTATAAAGTGAGCCGCTTGCTTGCATTCTTCAATTTTTTCGTTGCTAACGGCAGGGTTAGAGCTAGAAAAAGGAAGGCTCATTCCTAGTGCTTCAATGGCAATAGCCATAGTATTTGCGGTGTACATTCCGCCACAAGCACCGGCACCAGGGCAGGCATTTTTAATTATTCCTTTGAACTCCTCTTCCGATATTTTTCCGGCAATTTTTTCACCTAAGGCTTCAAAGGCAGAAACGATATTTAAGTCTTTACCCTGATATTTTCCTGGAGCAATAGTTCCACCATATACCATAATTGAGGGGCGATTTAATCTACCCATAGCCATTATAGCTCCTGGCATATTTTTGTCACAACCTGGAACAGCAATAAGGCCATCATAATAATGACCAGCGACTACGCTTTCAATACTGTCGGCAATAATTTCTCTACTTACTAGTGAGTAGCGCATACCGTCAGTTCCATTGGTAATACCATCACTAATTCCGATAGTATTAAAAATGAGACCTACCATATCTGAGGCATTAACTTCTACTTTGATGTAGGAAGCCAAATGGTTCAGGTGCATGTTACAGGTATTCCCGTCATAACCCATGGAAGCAATTCCGATAAAAGGCTGGGCTAATTCTTTGTCAGTTAAGCCAATACCGTAAAGCATTGCTTGAGCTGCAGGTTGAGTAGGATCTTGAGTTACTGTTTTACTGTATTTATTTAATTCCATAATTTTAAAATCAATTTATTTTTTCTTTTGGCAAGAACTAAATTTTGGAGGCGATTAATGTGTATATTTTATTGTATGTGTTAATTTTATGATTTTTATTACTTTTTTAAGAGTAAATACATAAGGTTGTTCATACAGTTCTATTTTATTATGCGAAATTAGTATTGTTATCTTGTATACAATTTGGTTTTGTATATGCATTACAGTGTTAAACATCTAAAATAAATTTGTAAGTAACTGAAAAACAGTAATTTGAATAAAGTTTTATTACGACACTTAAATAGTTTTGATTCTGTTTATTTAACGCTAAATCCACAAAATCCAATTTATTTAAAGGCGCATTTGCCTTTAATTCGAATTCAAAAAAAAACCTCTCTAATATAGAGAGGTTGAGTTGTACTATTTTAAAAGTTTATTTTTTAGTAGGAGGAAATTGCGCTAATATTTTAACTACAAATTCATGAATGAGTTCGTCTTTTTTGTGGGTGTCTTTTGTTAGAAAACCTTCACCTTCACCTTGCCATACTAATTCTTTTTTCTTGGCATCGATTAAGTCAATGGTCAGCGTTCCTTCGTTAGAAGAGGTTACAGAGGTATTTCCTCCTCCCCAATAGGGATTCCAACCCCATCCCCATCCGTAACCCCAACCGCTATAGAATTGGTTTACGTTGATATTTTTCTCTACTTTGGTGTTGATGTTTATTAGTAAATCGGGTGTTTCGCTTTTGGTAAAACCTTTGGCGAGCATTTCGGCATCAATAGAGCGCAGGATTCTTTTTTTGTCTAAGTCGGATATTTCCACTTTGTCGATCCCTGTTTTATAAAAGGCAAAAGTTTTATAAGCGGAGAAATCCACTGTTTTATCGTAATCAGAATTCACTCTGATTGCACTACAGGAGGTCAGTATAAGGAGTACTAAAAGGGGTATTATTTTTATTGTTTTCATATTTCAGTATTTTAAAAGTTAACTATTTAGGCTACGAAGTTAAAGGAAACGCACCAAATATCCTGCTTAAGATTCCCTAAATTAATTAGTCGAATAAATGATCGTCAACCAGATTAGGAATTGTCACTTTTAACAGCGGTTCTGATTCCATGGCTCTTTTAATTGCAAAAAGGGCCCCTTCGTTTCGGGCCCAACTTCTTCTGGAAATCCCGTTGTTGACATCCCAAAAAAGCATGGATTCTAAACGTCTTTGCGCCTCTTTTGAACCATCAAGAACCATACCAAATCCGCCGTTTATCACCTCTCCCCAGCCCACGCCACCACCGTTATGAATAGAGACCCAGGTAGCACCGCGAAAGCTGTCACCAATTACATTTTGAATGGCCATATCGGCTGTAAAGCGGGAACCGTCATAGATGTTGGAGGTTTCGCGATAGGGAGAATCGGTACCCGAAACATCGTGATGATCCCGGCCTAAAATGATGGTCTCGATTTGGCCCTTGGCAATTGCCTGATTGAAAGCGGTTGCAATTTGCCTTCTTCCTTCGGCATCGGCATATAGTATTCGGGCTTGCGAACCGACGACCAGATGATTCTCCTGAGCGCCTTTTATCCATTGGATGTTGTCCTGCATTTGTTGCTGAATTTCGGGGGGAGCTGTTTTGGCCATTTTTTCCAAAACAGCGCAGGCAATGCGATCTGTTTTGGCTAAATCCTCGGCTTTGGCAGAAGCGCAAACCCATCGGAACGGACCAAATCCATAATCGAAACACATGGGCCCCATGATATCTTGGACGTAGGAAGGATAGCGGAAGTCGATATGATTTTTGGCCATTATATCGGCGCCGGCTCTAGAGGCTTCTAACAGAAAGGCATTCCCATAATCAAAAAAATAGGTTCCCTTGGCGGTATGTTTGTTAATAGCCTTGGTATGTCTTCTTAAAGTTTCCTGAACTTTTATCTTAAATAATTCGGGATTCTCGGCCATCATTTCGTTGGCTTGGTCAAAGGAAAGATCTGCGGGATAATAGCCACCGGCCCAAGGATTGTGGAGGGATGTTTGGTCTGAACCCAAGTCGACGAATATATTTTCATCGTAAAACCGTTCCCAAACGGTGACAACATTTCCGAGAAAACCAATAGAAACCGTTTCCTTATTGGCTTTGGCCAAAGCCACTCTAATGACCAAGCGGTCGAGATCTTCTATAATTTCATTGATCCAAGCTTGTTGGTGCCGCAAATGAGTGATTTTCGAATTCACTTCGGCGCAGACCGTTATGCAACCGGCGATATTTCCGGCTTTGGGTTGGGCACCGCTCATTCCGCCTAATCCAGAAGTTAGAAATAGACCGCCTTTAGGGCTTCGTTTTATTTTTCGGAAACCATTAAGAACGGTAATTGTAGTTCCGTGAACAATTCCTTGCGGGCCAATATACATATAACTACCGGCCGTCATTTGGCCGTATTGGGAAACGCCGAGGGCATTAAATTTTTCCCAATCGTCGGGTTTCGAATAGTTGGGAATCACCATGCCATTTGTTACAACAACCCTAGGTGCTTCCTTGTGTGAAGGAAATAAACCCATGGGATGCCCGGAATACAGGGTCAGGGTTTGATCGTCAGTCATTTCGGATAAATATTGCATGGTTAGGCGGTATTGCGCCCAGTTTTGAAAGACCGCTCCATTGCCACCATAGGTTATGAGTTCATGCGGATGTTGGGCTACAGCATGATCCAGATTGTTCTGAATCATGAGCATAATGGCTTTAGCTTGTTGGCTTTTCCCGGGGTATTCGGATATGGGACGCGCATATATTTCGTAGTCCGGTCGAAAGCGGTACATATAAATTCGACCGTAAGTCTCTAATTCGGCCGCAAATTCCCGTATTAATTCGGGATGATGCTGGGGTTTAAAATAGCGTAGGGCATTTTTCAGGGCTAGTTTTTTTTCTTCTTTCGAAAGAATATCTTTTCGTTTTGGGGCATGATTTAGTTGTGGATCAAACTCTTTTAATTGGGGTAAAACGGAAGGAATGCCTTCTTGAATTTGTTCTTTGAAAGTCATTTTTGTTTTTTTTAGCTATGAGTAAGTCGAAAGTTTGCTACTAATAAAACCAGCGTTTTATTTACGGATGGTATTTGTTTTTTTATCAAAACCATAAGGACAATGACGGCAACCGCTTTTGCAGCAATATCCGCGTTTGAGATGGTGTTTTTCGGTGAAGCATTTATAGCCTTCGGGAGTAAAATAAAAATCTTCCCCTTCTATTAATTTTTCTTCTTTATTTGGATCCTGCATGTTTACAAAATTATAAATTTAAAGTGATTGTAAACCGATAATAACGTATTTTAATAACGGAAGTTTAAAGAAAATATAAGTTATAGGAAGGGGTTGTGAATAGCATGTTTTGCTATTGTTTCTACTAAAAGTATTTCGTCGAAAGGTTTTGTAATATAATCATTCATACCGATTTCGATAAATTTATCTATTTCAGACTTAAATGCATTTGCTGTAAATGCGATGATAGGCGTTTCTATATCTAAGTCATTTCTGATTATTTTGGTAGTTTCAATTCCGTCAATATCAGGCATAATAATATCCATTAAAATAACATCAAATTTCTCGTGTTTTAGAATTTCGATGGCTTCATAACCGCTGCTTGCTTCTGTGACCACGCAATTATAATAGTTTAGCGACTTTTTTGCAATTAGTCGGTTAATGCTGTTGTCTTCCACTAATAAAACAGCGATATTGTTCAGATTTAATTTGCTTTTTTCGGGTGTATTTAGACGCTCTTTTTTAGCTTTTTTAAAATTGAAATCTAGGTGAATTGTGGTGCCACTATTCTTCACGCTTTCAATTTGAATTTGTGCATTCATCAATTTTATGAGTTCATTGGTTATCGACATTCCTAATCCAGTACCTCCAAATTTTCTAGCAATGGTATAGTTTTCCTGTGAAAATTTTATAAATATATTTTCAATAAAATCAGCATTCATTCCAATTCCAGTATCGGAAATACTAATGCGAATGGCTTGGGAATCGGTAAAGTTTTTTATCATTTGACATTTAATGACCACCTCGCCTTTGTGAGTGAATTTAAGAGAATTTCCAGAGATGTTAAATAAAATCTGGCCTATTCTCATGGCATCCCCTTTGAATGTGGAATGGATTTCGGGATCTATGATGGCATGAAACCCAATTTTTTTTTCAATTGCCTGATGTTGAAGTACGGAAATTATAGAATTTATCTTAGCCTGAAAGTTGAAGTTGTTGTGCTCGAGAATCATTTCATTGGCTTCTATTTTTGAAAGATCCAAAACATTATTTATGATTGAAAGCAGGTGTTCGGAAGCTTTTGAACTATTGTGAACATATAGTTTTTGATTTTCATTTAAATCTTCCCGGCTCAATTCTCTAAGAAATCCGGTAATAGCATTCAGGGGCGTTCTAATTTCATGACTCATGCTGATCAAAAAAGCCTCTTTTGCTTCGGCACTTTTTTCGGCTTTTATTTTTTGTTTTTCTAATTCAATTTCCATTAATTTTTGGTCGGTAACATCAAGGTGAAGACCAACTGAACCGATTAAATTTCCTTTATCGTCATAATTTGGTGCACCGCTGATCGTCCACCATCTCATTTCCTGTTTTTTGTTTTTGATTCTAATCTGATAAATATCGGAAACGCCAATGGACCTCATTTCTTTTTTTGATTCAATTATTGCTGCTTCATGCCCCTCTGTAAAAAGCAAGGAAGGATTTTTGCCCAGGAGTTCTTTATTGGAATAACCTGAAATCTTGGAAAAATTTTCATTGGCGAATTGAATGAGTCCATTATTATCAATTTCTAGAAGTCCGATATTGATATTTGAAATGATATTGCGGTATTTTTCCTCTTGAATTTTGAGGAATTTGTCTGCTTTTTTTCTTTCTGATATTTTCTTAGCATATGAATAAAAGGACAAATTTCCATTTTGAATTAGGGGAGTTAGACGAATTTCAAGTTTAAATTCTTGTTTCTTTTTGTCTATTACAGTCATTTCAAAATGACGATTCATGTATTTTTTGTCAGCGGTATTTATATAATCTTGAATTATTTGGGCAGATTTTTCTATATATCTGTTGGGTGAAACAACAGCATAAACTAGTTTTCCAATGACTTCTTCTTTTTTCCATCCAAAAACAAGTTCTGCTTTTTTATTCCAAAAGGTGATTAAACCCTCTTGATCAAATACGATATAAGATTTCGAAGAATTGTTTATAATGTTTTGACAGTGAATTTCGCTTTCTTTCAGGAGTGTGTTTTCGGTTACAATAGCATTGATTTTCTGTGTAGATTGTAGAAAAGTATTTTGAATATCTTCAGTAAACGCATGGGATTCCTGATTTTTTTTCAAATCTGCTGCGCTATGTTTCGAAATCAGATTCTTTATAAATTGCGTATATCTCATTTATTACTATTATAAAGTATTTTTTTACAAAAAAATTAACTTAAAACAAATTTATAAACAAATCATAAACAAATCGTTTATTTTTAAATTAATTGTAAAATATATTTTAAGATAGAGCGATTGGAAGCTAGATTGTTGAGATAAGTTTATATTTGTAAAAAAAAATAATCTCAAATGAATTTTTCAGTTTCGAATGAAAATTTGAATTTCGAATTTGCCAATCAAATTTCAGTGCAGATCAAGCGGGAAGATTTGATTCATCCGGTAGTATCGGGCAACAAATTCAGAAAACTGAAATACAATTTGCTCGAGGCAAAATCGCAAAATCACGAGCAATTACTGACTTTTGGAGGTGCTTTTTCCAATCATATTGCGGCAGTTGCTTATGCCGGTCAGGAAGAAGGATTTTCGACTATAGGAATTATCCGGGGTGATGAATTAGCTGATAAAATAGCGTTTAATCCTACTTTGGCCTTTGCCCAAAAATGTGGAATGAAGTTTGAGTTTGTGAGTAGAGAAGTATATCGAAACAAGAATGATGCTTTATTAGTCGAAAAAATTAGCGCTAAATACGGTGATTTCTATATGCTTCCAGAGGGAGGAACGAATGCGCTTGCTGTTAAAGGTTGTGAAGAAATTCTGATAGATGAAGATGCGCAGTTTGATTATATTTGTTGTGCAGTTGGAACTGGAGGTACTATTTCAGGAATTATAAACAGCCTTGGAGCAGATCAAAAAGTTTTAGGATTTCCAGCTTTAAAAGGCGACTTTTTAAAAAATGAAATTCGTAATTTTGTAAAAAATAATCGTTGGGATTTGATTGGTGATTATCATTTTGGAGGTTATGGAAAAGTAGATGCTGTTTTAATCGATTTTATGAACACTTTTTATTCTGAGACGAAAATTTTATTAGATCCTGTTTATACTGGGAAAATGGTTTTTGGCGTTATGGATTTAATTAAAAAGAATTATTTCCCGCAAGGCTCCAAAATTTTAATGATACACACCGGAGGGATTCAGGGAATCCAGGGAATGAATACGAGGCTCGAAAAAACGAAATTACCATTAATAATTAGCCATGATTAAAAAAACAATACTGTTTATTCTAGCCATAGTCTTAGTAGGATGTTCGACTAGAAGATCGACTGTAAGGACATCGAAAGCTTTTCGCAATGCTCCTACGAGTTCCATAATTAAAACTACAAAATCAGCAGAGCGAAAATCAGACCTTAAGAAAGCGGGGCAGGGTTCATCAGAGACTGAAATTTTAGAAGCCACATCAAAAGTTAAAGTAACTACAGCAATTGTGTTGGATTATATTTCGAAATACAAGGATGTTGCGAAGTCAAATATGTCCCAATATGGAATTCCGGCGAGTATTATTTTAGGACAGGGAATATTAGAATCGGGAGCTGGTACTGGTGTTTTGAGTTCGGTTGCCAATAATCATTTTGGAATAAAATGTCATGAGGAATGGACGGGTGCGAGTGTGCGCTATGATGATGATTCGGCTCAGGAATGTTTTAGGAAATACAATCAATCCAATGATTCCTATATGGACCATGCGCTATTTTTAACTAGCAGACCATGGTATGCGGGATTATTCAAGTTAAAAAAAGACGATTATAGAGAATGGGCTAAGGGATTAAAATCGGCGGGATATGCTACAGACCCTAAATATCCAGAGAAATTAATTGCGATAATCGAAAGGTATCAACTCAATAAATACGATTCAGAAGTCTTGGGAACTACTTATGTTCCTTTAAATACTAACGATTATGTTTCGGCAGATTCCGATATGTATCAGGTCAGCAAAGGGGATACCTTGTATTCTATATCGAAGCGGTTTGCTATTCCAATTGAAGAATTGAGAAGGAAGAATGCAATTCAGGACAATGCTATTTCCATTGGACAAAATTTAAAAATCAAATAATTTTATGTTATATCAAAGAAGCAGTCAGCTTTTTGCTGAAGCCGAAAAAGTGATTCCGGGTGGTGTAAATTCACCTGTTCGCGCTTTTAAAGCTGTTGGAGGAACCCCTATTTTCGTAAAAAGCGCTAAAGGAGCTTATTTATATGATGAAGATGGAAATCGATTTATTGATTATATTAATTCTTGGGGGCCGATGATTCTGGGTCATGCTTATGCCCCCGTTGTGGATGCTGTTATTAGTCGGGCTAGATTGGGTACTTCTTTTGGAATGCCGACGGCCTTAGAAACGGAGATTGCTGCTTTAGCGGTTTCGATGGTTCCTAATATAGATAAAATACGATTTGTAAATTCGGGTACCGAAGCCTGTATGAGTGCTGTTCGCTTGGCTCGTGGTTTTACAAACAAGGATAAAATCATCAAGTTTGCGGGATGTTATCACGGTCATTCGGATTCTTTTCTGATTCAGGCCGGTAGTGGAGCGATTACTTTTGGGTCGCCTAACAGTCCTGGAGTAACAGCAGGAACGGCAAAAGACACTTTATTGGCGCAGTATAACGATATAGAAAATGTAGCTGATTTAATAGCTGCTAATGCGAATGAAATTGCGGCTATAATTGTAGAACCTGTAGCGGGTAATATGGGTTGTATACCACCAAACAAAGGATTCTTAGAAGGTTTGAGACAACTGTGTACGGATTATGGTATACTTCTAATTTTTGATGAGGTCATGACTGGTTTTCGTTTGGCAAGAGGCGGAGTTCAGGAATTGTACAACATCAAAGCAGATATAGTCACTTTTGGAAAAGTAATTGGTGGCGGTTTACCGGTAGGAGCTTTTGCTGCACGAGCAGAAATCATGAATTATTTAGCGCCCATTGGGCCGGTTTATCAGGCGGGCACCTTGTCTGGAAATCCACTGGCTATGGCCGCTGGTTTGGCGATGTTGAAAGCGTTGAATGAAGACGCCGCTGTTTTTGAACGATTGGCTGCTAAAACGGCTTATTTAGCGGCTGGAATTGACAAAGTCCTCCGAGCTAATGAAGTTGATTTTACTATCAACACTGTGGGTTCTATGATTTCAGTTCATTTTGATGCGTCGGCAGTTGTTGATTTTAAGACCGCGGCCAAAGGGGATAACGAAATCTTCAAAAAATTCTTTCATGGGATGTTGGATGCGGGAATTTATATAGCACCATCGGCATATGAAACCTGGTTTATTACCGATGCTTTAAGCTATGCGGATTTGGATTTTACCATTGCGGCAGTAGATCAAGTTTCTAAAACTTTTTAGTTATAAATACAAAAACGTCCAAATTCATTTGGACGTTTTTTTTTTGTAAAGCAGTACTGTTTATTCTTTAGTTTCGGGTTTTGGATTCCTAAGCATACCTTTATGGTGCATCCTATCTTTCCTGTCGTGTTTGTTATTTTCCCATTTTTTAAATTGCTCCGGATTCAGAATTTTTCTCATTTTTTCTTTCATCGCAATTTGTTCGTCCAGCATTTTATTTTTCATTGCAAAACGTTCGTCAGCCGTTGGTTTTTTCATTTTTTCCATGTGCTCTGCTTTCATGGCTTCTCTTTTAGCACTTTTTTCAGCGATGATAGCCGTCATTGCTTTTTGTTGGTCGGCATTCAAATCCAGGTCTAAAGTCATTTTTTTTAGCTCCAGCTGGTTTTCTTGTTCAGGAGAAAAACGCTCCATTTTGTCTCTTTTAGGAGTTCCTTTTCTTTCTTGTGCGTAAGTTGCTAATCCAACAACTAGTACTGCAAGGACAATTATTTTTTTCATTTTCTTAAATTTTTAGGTTTATAGTTAAGACCCAAATGCATTTGAAAGGTTTAATCCTTAACAAAATTTTAATTTTGTAAAATAGTAGGACTAATTGATTTTGCTAGCTTTGTCTAAAATATAAAAATTATGATTGTTCCTAATAGGTTCTTTTTTACTACATTTTTCAGCTTTGTTTTTCTAGTTGGTTTTTCTCAATCTAAAGAATACCAACTCGAATTTCGAACATCAGAAGAACTGCAGCAATTTTTACGGTATTCGCCAAATTCTGTTCCGTTGGTAAGTGCTCATAGAGGAGGACCTGCAAAAGGATTTCCTGAAAATAGTACCGCCACATTTGCTCATTCGATACAATTAAATCCGACTATAATAGAAACGGATATTGCCCTAAGTAAGGATTCTGTTTTGGTTATGATGCACGACACTACCTTAGACCGAACTACAACGGGAACCGGAGCTATTGAAAATTATACTTATGTCGAATTACAAGAATTTTTTTTAGAAGATAATCTCGGAAATCAAACGCCCTACAAGATTGAAACTTTGGATGCTGTTTTGCAATGGGGACGCGGGAAAGTCATTTATAATTTAGATATTAAAAAAGGAGTTCCTATGCAGATGATCGTCGATGCTGTAAGAAAGAATAAAGCCGAAGCCTATTCGGTTATCATTACCTACAATGCGAATCAAGCTGCTGAAGTTTCTCGATTAGCACCCGAATTGATGATTTCGGTTTCGGCAAAAGGAAAAGAAGATGTGGAACGGATGGAACAAATGGGGGTTAGAGCGGATAAAATGATTGCTTTTGTGGGGGTGTCAGAAGCTCGTCCGGAAGTATATGAGTATTTGCATTCCAGAAATATAGCTTGTATCCTTGGGACTATGGGTAATATTGACAGAAGTGCTGCGGCTAATGGAGATGAATTTTTTTAAGTTAATTGAAAATGGGGCGAATGTACTTTCATCCGATCGAAATGTTGAAGCTGGAAAACAATTGAATCGCTATGCCCAAGACCATCAATTGGAATCCAAACATATCGTAATTAAAATCGTACCTTAAAGAAAAAGGGCTATCCAAAAATCACTTTTGGATAGCCCTTTATTTGTATATTTGGAGTAAATCTAGTTTGCTAATTCGACAATTTTGCTTTCGCCTACTAGGCTCACTTTTACTAATCCATGTTTTGCTAAGCCTTTCATGGCGGCATCCCATTTTTTACCGCTTAATTCGGCTTTCACTTTCAAAAGTCCCAAATCCATTTTGTTGTCATTGATTTTTAAAAGATCCAGGATTAATTTCTCTTCATCTTCTAATTCAATTTGGACTTGTTTTTTTTTCTGGGCGCATTTGTGGAAATAATAAAACTTCCTGAATGGAGGAATTATTTGTTAGGAACATCATCAAACGGTCCATACCAATTCCTAAACCAGAGGTTGGTGGCATTCCGTATTCTAAAGCTCTAAGGAAATCTTCATCGATTATTCCAGTCGCTTCATCATCACCTTTTTCAGACAATCTCATTTGGTCTTCAAAGCGGTTTCTTTGGTCAATAGGATCGTTCAATTCCGAATAGGCGTTGGCAACTTCTTTACCACAAACCATTAATTCAAAACGTTCTGTAAGTTCTGGATTGTCGCGGTGTTCTTTACATAAAGGCGACATTTCTTTTGGATAATCGGTAATAAATGTTGGTTGAATATAATTCCCTTCGCATTTAGCGCCAAAAATCTCATCTATCAATTTTCCTTTACCCATGGTATCATCCACTTCAATTCCCATTCCTCTAGCGGCTACGAATAACTCGCTTTCTGATTTTCCGGAAATATCAAAACCGGTGAAATGTTTGATGGAATCGGTCATTGTAACTCTGGCATAAGGCGCTTTGAAGTTGACCTGATGTTCTCCAAAAGTAGCTTCGGAAGTTCCGTTAACAGCGATGGCGCAATGTTCCAATAAATTTTCGGTGAATTTCATCATCCAATTGTAGTCTTTATAGGCTACATATATTTCCATGGCGGTAAATTCAGGGTTGTGCGTTCGATCCATTCCCTCATTTCGGAAATTTTTCGAAAACTCATAAACACCGTCAAAACCACCCACTATCAATCTTTTTAAATACAGTTCGTTAGCGATACGCATATAGAGCGGCATGTCTAAGGAATTGTGATGGGTTATAAAAGGTCTGGCTGCAGCACCACCAGGAATGGGTTGCAATACGGGAGTTTCTACTTCGAGGTATCCTTTGTCGTTAAAGAAACTTCGCATGGCATTGAACAATTTAGTTCTTTTGATGAAGGTTTCTTTCACGTGATCGTTTACCGTTAAATCGACATAACGGCGACGGTATCTTTGTTCCGGATCTGAAAAGGCATCGTATATTTTTCCATCAGCATCTGTTTTCACTACAGGAAGCGGTTTCAGGGCTTTAGCCAAAACGGTTAAACCATAAACATGGATGGATATTTCACCCACTTGCGTTTTGAAAACCGTTCCTCGAATTCCGATAAAATCGCCTATATCTAATAATTTTTTGAAAACTAGATTGTACATGGTTTTCTCCTCATCGGTAGAAATATCATCTCTAGAAACATATATTTGAATACGACCTTCGGCATCTTTCAATTCGGCAAAAGAGGCTTTTCCCATGATCCGTTTCCCCATTAAACGACCAGCAAGAACCACTTCTTTTCCGTCATACTTCTCAAAGTTGGAAAGTATTTCGCTGGAATAGGCGGTAGTGATAAATTCGGCTGCTGGATAAGGATCAATTCCCAAATTGCGCAATTCGGTAAGTGCTTCTCTGCGTAGTATTTCTTGTTCGGATAAGGCCATTTTATGCTGTTTTTAAGAGCGCAAAGATAGTCTTTATGTGTTAAAGTTACAAAAGCAGGAAGTTTGAAAATTATTTATTATTCGAATTTTTTTTAGGGAGCAACAGTAGGCTTGTTTTTCAGAAAACCAGTCCCACATTTCGTTGCAATTCCCGCCAAGGGGCAAGAGATTTTCACTTTAATCGGGGCAGAGCCCCTTTGGTATTAAAGAAATAATAGCCACAGATAAACGGATTAAAATCCAGATTTTCTAAGAAATAGGTAGGAGCTCGAAAACTTTGTACCTTTGTTTTTCAAAATTTGCCAATTATCCACTATGAATAAAAGTATCCAAGTTGAAGATTTAGGATTAAAAGACTATAAAGAAAGCTGGGAATACCAAGAATTGCTATTCAAGGAAATTGTAGATCTAAAAATCAAAAACAGGAGAGAAGAACTAGCTTTAGAAACGCCTAATTATTTCTTATTTGTAGAGCATCCCCATGTTTATACTTTGGGAAAAAGTGGTGATTTATCCAATTTGCTTTTAACTGAAAAGCAATTGGAACATAAAGGAGCGGTGTTTTACAAAATCAATCGGGGAGGCGATATTACGTATCACGGACCCGGGCAAATTGTGGGCTATCCCATTCTGGATTTGGATAACTTCTTTACGGACATACATCAATACCTGCGTTTCTTGGAGGAAGTGATTATTCTGACGCTGGCAGATTATGGCGTTGATTCCGGTCGAAGTCCTGGAGAAACAGGAGTTTGGCTTGGGGTAGGAACGCCATTTGCCAGAAAAATTTGTGCCATGGGTGTTCGCGCCAGCCGTTGGGTGACGATGCATGGCTTTGCCTTAAATGTCAATTCCGATTTGGGTTATTTTGACCACATTATTCCCTGTGGAATCCGCGGAAAAGCGGTGACCTCATTGAACGTGGAATTGGGAGTTGCGAATGTAAATCAGGAAGAGGTGAAAGCTATAATTTTAAAGCATTTTTCGGTTCTCTTTGGTTGTGAATTCGAGACTATTTAAAAAAGACCTTCTTATTTCTATTTAGTGTTTGGATTCATTTTGTCCTTTACGATTCAATCATGTGATTCGAATTATATCCTTTTTTCCATCCTTCTTTTTGCTATTTATCTTAATGTTAAGTTTTTTTTCAAAATTTTAGCAATTATAGCCTTCGTTTTATTGCTTGAAAGCCCCTTATTTTTTTAAATAAGCAATTTGCTTTTAACATTTAAAATACTTCCTTTTTTTAGATCAAATTGCTTAATTAATTGATTTTCAGTAAATCTTTTTTTGTTCGGTTATCTCTTACTTAAACAGGAAACTAAAATTAAACAATGCGTATACACCATCTTAAGCGAATTTTAATAATTTTGTTAATATTGCTTTATACGTTATTTTATATTGTTAAAAACGCAATATATATCTAAAATTAACAAAAATAAATAGATATACTTCTTTAAAAGTTAAAAATTATTTTATAAAGTAAATCTTTCAAAACGTTTTTTTTGTTTACATAATTTGTAATAAGTTTGAATTATTTATAATTTAAACCAAACATTATGCAATCAAAGTACAAATGGATTTTTACGCTTTTACTAGCGTTATCAATGCAGTTTTCGTTTGCTCAGGAGAAAACTGTTACAGGAGTGGTGTCAGACGGGAATGGCCCACTACCTGGAGCAAATGTTGTTGTTAAAGGGACGACAAGAGGCACGCAAACGGATTTTGATGGTAAATACGCTATCAAAGCCAAGGCAGGCGAAACTTTAGTATTTTCCTTTGTTGGAATGACTGAGATCAGTGCCAAAGTAAGTTCTTCTAACAGCCTAAACATGAAGCTTCAACTTGGAGGAGGTGCTTTGGAAGAAGTACTGGTATTGGGTTATGTTAGCCGTGGTAAAAATGAGGTAACGGGAAGTGTAAAACAGTTATCCGGAAAACAATTGTCCGGCATACCTGTTGTAAGTGTTGACCAGGCTTTACAAGGTAAGGTTGCGGGTTTGATTATTTCTCAAGGATCAGGAACACCGGGTTCTGTTCAGGACATTCGTATTAGAGGGGTAGGTTCTCTTGGAGCCAGTAACCAACCTTTATTTGTTATAGATGGGGTTCCAGTTAGTAATTCCGATTATTCCGGAAGTACTAATATTTCGTCTTTATCTGCCTTGGCTTCGATTAATAGTCAGGACATAGAAAGTATGACCGTTTTGAAAGATGCATCTGCAACATCAGCTTATGGAGCAAGAGGTTCTAACGGAGTTATTATTATCACTACTAAAAAAGGAAAGTCAGGAAAAACGGCTTTTGATTTTAATTCTTCTGTAGGATTTACGAACAATGCAGTCAAAGGAAGAAATCCATTAACTGGAGCACAAAGAAAAGAGTTGTATTTAGACGGTGTTTACAATACTTATGGAGTTAGTAAAGGGTTTAATAGACAGGGAGCTGAGCAATGGTTGTTAGGAACCCCTGAAGGTTTGGCTGTAGACAACAATTTTGCTGGATTACAATATTGGGATGGCAAAGAGGGTAATTGGGCTGAATTGATGAAAAATAAAGATGCCTTACTGAAAACTTTTGATTTTTCGGCAAGCGGAGGGGATGAAAAATCCACCTTCAATACTTCATTTGGTTATAATAAAACAGAAGCAACTGTAATTGGAGCTAATTTTACTCGATTGACAGGTAAGTTAGGAATGAGCAGAAAATTAACCGATAATGTAAAATTTTCTACTAACAATTCCTTTGCTAATTCAAAACAACTGGGATCTTTAGAGGGCGGAGCTTTCTTTTCAAATCCAAGGTTGTCTCGTTATTTTATGAGTCCGTGGGCAAACCCTTATAATGCAGATGGAACTTTGAATATAGTTGACATTCAAAATGTGACCAATCTTCCTAACACATTATATACCGTTCAGAATAATATATACAAAAATGATTTGACCCGAATTATATCCAACAATAACCTTGATTGGAAATTTTCAGACCGATTTAAGTATAAATCAGTTTTGGGAATTGATTATAATTTAGCTACCTATCAACAATATAATAATAGAACTGTTGGAGATGGCGCAAGTGTAAAAGGAAGTTCACAGCAAAGTGTCGCAAGAGATTTGACTCTTGTTGCTCAAAATTCCTTGAATTATAATTACAGTTATAAGGGACACAATATTGATGCAACAGCCTTATTTGAATATCAGAAAAACGGTTATAATTATTTACAAGCCTATGGTGAAAATATTGCAGCTGATGGTTTGACCTATGTTCAAAATGTTTCTGCGAACAAATCTGTTGCGGGGAGTTTCACAGACTGGTATAATGTTTCCTATCTCGGTTTGTTAAATTACAACTATAAAGGGAAATATGTAGCGGATTTAACTTTCAGAAAAGAAGGTTCGTCCCGATTTGCGCCGGGTAATAGATTTGGAAATTTCTATTCAGCAGGAGTGGCTTGGAATATTCACAAAGAAGCGTTTCTTGAAAACACGATTTTCAATGATTTAAAATTAAGAGCTTCTGCAGGAACCTCAGGTAATAATGCAATTGGTTTAAACTTGTATCAAACCTTAGCGGGATATGATGCTAATTACGCTGGTGGACCAGCAATCTATCCAGCTACTTATGGCAATAGCCTACTTCAATGGGAGAAAAACAGAACCATAGATATTGGTCTTGATTTTGGGATTTTAAACAATCGAATTTCAGGAACTGCCGGGGTATACAGTAAAACTACTTTTGATTTATTGCAAGATGTGCCTTTATCCAGAACTTCCGGTTTTTCGACAAGAACGGCTAATATTGGTGAAATTAATAATAAGGGAATCGAGTTGGAATTAAATTTTGATATAATTCGGTCTCGTGATTTTAATTGGTCTGTATCCAGTAATTATGCTTTAAATAAAAATGAAGTTACCAAATTGGCCAAAGATGAATTAGGAAATGATATTAATATTTCTACAGGTACAAAAATCACAAAAGTTGGTGAGGCTGTTGGAACATGGAACATGAAAAAATGGGCTGGTGTAGATCCTACAAACGGAAAACCACAATGGTTTTTGAACGGTGTAGATGGAGCATTGACTAACAGCTATAGTTTAGCTCAGGTAGCAATTCAAGGAAAATCATTACCAACTTATTCCGGAGGGGTGAGTACTCATATGAATTACAAGGGTCTTTATTTAGATGTAGCGGTTTACTTTTCGGGTGGAAACAAAATTTTTGAAGATTGGGCTCAATACACACAACAATCCGGTTTAAGAACCATCGCTTATTATAACGGAGTAGATGCCTTGATGAACAGATGGCAAAACCCGGGAGATATCACCAATATTCCTAAAATTGAGTTGAGTGGGACGGCCAGTAATGGAGCAGCAACCTCTACACGATTTTTATATGATGGTGATTATATGAGAATTAAAGATATTGTTTTAGGTTATGAATTTAAAAAAGAAATCACACGGAAGCTCCTTTTGGACGGACTAAGTCTTTCGGTTCGTGGATCTAACTTGTTCACTTTCGTTAAAGATAGTGGTTTAAAATATGATCCCGAAGTTAGAGCGGATGGTCTTACTCGATTAACAACGCCTCCAGTAAAAGCTGTAAGTTTTGCAGTTAATTTAAAATTTTAAACAAATGAAAAAATATATATATAACTTTATTGTGTTTTCGGTTTTGAGCACAATGATATCTTGTACTGATAGTAGTTTGGAGCCAAAGCTTACTGTTAATAAAGATTTGTCCACAATTAGTACTGCTGGTGATTTAGGTTTATTAGTTTCGGGTGCTTATGATCGAATGACAAGTTCTTTTTATTATGGCAGAGACCTCATGGTTTATGGTGATGTTCGTTCCGATAATGCGTATTCAAGTGGTTTGTCCGGTCGATTTGTAACACCCGGTGCTATGGATATGATTGATAGTGATGGTTATGCTAGAGATACGTTTACTCAAATTTACGCTGTTATAGCAAATTGTAATATTGTTATTAATTCACCGTTAGTGGGGGTTTCGACTGCTGATCAGGATTTAATTAAATATTACAAAGGAGAAGCTTTGGCTTTGCGTGCCTTGGCTCATTATGATTTAGTTCGACTTTTTGGTCAACAGCATGTTGATGGCGGAGGTTTAAGTGCTTTGGGAATTGCCTATATCAAAGAATTTGGAGGAACCGCTAATTTAAGTCCGCCAAGAAAAACAGTCGGAGAAGTTAAGGACTTGATTTATGCCGATTTAGACCAAGCTTTAGGTTTGATGACGCCTACACTAGATGGTTCAAAAGAAACGCTGAGAACGCCTGCTGTAAGTGCTATAAAAGCCAGAGTCGCTTTGTATTTTGGTGATTGGGCTATAGCCAAAAGCGCTTCAAGTTTAGCTATGGATTCGGGATCCCGTATCGCTACACAAGCTGAATTTGCTGGAACTTACAGAACGACACTTCCTGTGAATTCTATTTTTGAATTGGCCTCTCGATCTGATGATAATATAGGAAATAACAG
>CANEZU010000013.1 GCA_947444255.1 Flavobacteriaceae bacterium
CTTTTCCTGTTTCTTCGTCTGTAATGAATCCGTAACCTTTAGATTCATTGAAAAATTTAACTGTACCTGTACGCATTGTAATAGTAATAATAATTTATAATGAAGCAAATGTAATATTTAATATAATACGAAAACCATTCTTGTCTTTTTTTTTCCAAAAATATTGATATTCAAGGTTTTCTAGCAATTATAATCGATAAACTACATGATGTCTAATTTAATATGTAGCTCTTTTAGTTGTGTTTCATCAATTTTAGATGGCGCATCAATCATAACATCTCTACCGGAATTGTTTTTTGGGAAGGCAATAAAATCACGAATTGTTTCTTGTCCTCCTAAAATTGCAACGAGTCGATCAAGACCAAAAGCAAGTCCTCCGTGTGGTGGTGCTCCAAATTGAAAGGCATCCATCAAGAATCCAAATTGAGCTTTTGCCTCTTCTTCAGTGAAACCTAAATATTTAAACATTAATTGTTGGGTAGCTTTATCGTGAATACGAATTGATCCACCGCCGATTTCGTTTCCATTTAATACCATGTCATAAGCATTAGCTCGAACTTTTCCAGGATCTGTTTCTAATAAATGCATGTCTTCCGGTTTTGGTGAAGTAAAAGGATGGTGCATCGCATGATACCTACCGCTTTCTTCGTCAAATTCCAAAAGTGGAAAATCAACAACCCATAAAGGGGCAAATTCGTCTGATTTTCGTAATCCCAATCGATTGGCGAGTTCCATTCGAAGCGCACTTAATTGTACTCTTGTTTTATCAGCAGGTCCTGAAAGAACGAAGATCATATCACCTGCTTTTGCTCCTGTTGCTTTAGCCCAATTGGCTAAATCCTCTAGATCGTAGAATTTATCTACCGAGGATTTATAGCTTCCGTCTTCATTGCATTTTACATAAACCATCCCGCTCGCACCAATTTGTGGGCGTTTGATCCAATCAATAATGCCGTCAATTTCTTTACGGGTGTAATTTCCAGCATTAGGAACAGCAATTCCCACAACCAATTCAGCGGAATTAAAAACAGCGAATTCTTTATGTTGTGTACATTCGTTTAACTCACCAAACTCCATTCCGAAACGAATGTCCGGTTTGTCATTTCCATAGGTTTTCATTGCGTGATCGTAGGTCATTCTTGGAAATTTATCAACCTCAATCCCTTTTATTTCTTTTAATAAATGTCGGGTCAATCCTTCAAATACATTCAAAATATCTTCTTGTTCGACAAAAGCCATTTCACAATCAATCTGTGTGAATTCCGGCTGTCTATCAGCACGCAAATCTTCATCGCGGAAACATTTCACGATTTGAAAATACTTGTCCATTCCACCTACCATCAACAATTGTTTGAAAGTTTGCGGCGATTGCGGCAAAGCGTAGAATTGTCCTTCATTCATTCTTGAAGGCACCACGAAATCCCGGGCTCCTTCTGGAGTAGACTTAATTAAATAAGGAGTTTCTACTTCACAGAAATCCAAATCAGAAAGGTATTTACGTACTTCCATCGCTACTTTATGGCGAAAAAGCAAATTGTTTTTTACCGGATTTCTTCGAATATCCAAATAGCGGTATTTCATTCGAATGTCTTCGCCGCCATCGGTTTCATCTTCTATGGTAAAGGGCGGAGTCAAGGCAGCATTTAATATCTTTAATTCGGTCACTAAAATTTCGATCTCGCCAGTAATCATATTCTTATTCTTGGCTTCTCTTTCTATTACGGTTCCTCTTACCTGAATAACAAATTCGCGACCCAGGGTTTTAGCCAATTCAAATACGTCTTTTTGACTGCGACCTTCGTCAAAAAGTAATTGCGTAATACCATAGCGGTCACGTAAATCAACCCAATTCATAAAACCTTTATCTCTTGATTTCTGAACCCAACCCGCAAGAGTGACTTCTGTATTAATGTGACTGGCGTTCAATTCGCCGCAATTATGACTTCTATACATGACTAAATTTTAGACTGCAAATTTAGGACTTATTATGAAGAATAAATTGAGATTTCTATTTTTTTAGTGCAGTCTTTTGTTTTCTGCTTTTTTTTTTAAATGTTAAAGTTGTTCCAATGTTATCAAATTGTAAACTAAACATGATTTAATTGTAAATAAATAGGTGTAGATTTGAGTTATTAATAACAAGCTAAAAAAATAAACCATGAAAAAGTATATGATAATTGGAGCAATGTTGGTTTCTAGTATGTTATTTGCGCAAAATATAAAACCGACTCTAGAGGCAAATGGGAATAAAGTTAAAGCCACTTATTTCTATGACAATGGACTAGTGCAACAGCAAGGCTTTTACAAAGATGGAAAATTAGAAGGACAGTGGATTTCTTATGATACTACGGGGAATAAAAAAGCCATTGGGAATTACAGTCAAGGTCAAAAAACAGGTAAATGGTTCTTTTGGAACAAGGCAGTCCTTAGTGAAGTAGATTATGTAAACAGTACCATTGCATTGGTCACCAATTGGAAACAAGATGCTATAGTTAATGTGAATTAATACCGAATGACTACAAAATAAAAAGTCCCAATATTATTTAATATTGGGACTTTTTTTTGCCTAAATACTAAACTTAGGAAGTATGGCTTGTTGTAAAACCATCCTCTTCTAGTTTATGTGGTGTATATTCTTCTACCATTAAAGTATCAAAATCAGTTTTCTTTCCTTTTGTAAATTTGTAAATCAATTTTTCCATGATTTCATAAATTACGGGTACGATGATTAATGTCAAAAATAAGGAACTCAATAATCCACCAATGATTACCCAGGCCAATCCGTTTTTCCATTCGGCACCAGCTCCTGAAGCCAATGCAATTGGAAGCATACCAAAAACCATGGCAATTGTGGTCATTAAAATAGGACGCAATCGAGCATGATTGGCTTGAATTAAGGCTGTTCGAATCGATTCACCGGCTGCTCTTCGCTGATTCGTAAAATCGACTAGCATAATAGCATTTTTACAAACCAAACCAATCAACATTATGATTCCTAATATAGTAAAAATATTCAAGGCGTTATTAGTCAATGCCAAGGCTAATAAAGCGCCAATAAAGGATAAAGGAATCGAAAACAATACTACGAAAGGGTGCGCAAAACTATCATACAAGGCTACCATCACCAAATATACCAGAAGTATTGCTGCCAACATAGCATATCCCAGTGTTCCAAAACCTTCCGATTGGTTTTCCATATCTCCTCCCCAGCTGTAGTTTACCCCAGCAGGTTTTTTTAGTTTTTCAAAAGCAGTTTCCCATTCTGCAGCGACTGATCCTACCGGACGTCCAACAGTCTGTCCTTTTATAGTAACCGAGGCTGTTTTATCTCTTCGCTCCAATTGACTTGGACCCGAACCTTCTTTAATTGATGCAAATTGAGATAGTTTTATTTGTTCGCCTCTGTTATTTATAAATAGAAGTTCACTTACATCGTTAATATTTCTTCGGTCAAAACTGTTGTATTTGATGTTAATATCATATTCATATTCACCAGCTCTGAATTTACCGTCATTATTCCCATTATAGGCAGTTTGCATAGTCATACCTACCGTTTGTAAGGACAATCCAAGTGCAGCCATTTTATCGCGATCTACTTGAACGTTGATTTCAGGATTTCCAGTTTCTACCGATAGTTTTATTTCGGCTGCTCCCGAAATTTTACGTAATTCTTTTTCAGCTGCTCGTGCAAATACCATCGCGCTGTCTAAGCTAGCGCCAGTTACAACTAATGCTAAGGGAGAATCTTCTGCAGTTCCTATGATTCCAATAGGTACTGTTTTGACTTTTGCGCCAACCAAAACTTTTTCTAAGGCGCGTTTCATTTTTGCAGCATAGACATAGGAACCGTCAAGACGGTCTTTTTGGGGAATCATTTTCACGTCAATTTCCGCTTTGTAAGCTGTAGCTTGGGTGGCACCAAATCCTTCACTCGTTTGTCCAACGGTGGTGATCAGGCTTCTCACATATTCTTGTGTGTTTAAAAAAGCTTCTGCTCTTTGCGCCATGAAATTACTCCTTTCTAGGGAAGCGTCTTTGGGAAGCTCAATTTGTACTAGGAATTCCCCACTGTCTGATTTAGCGAAAAATTCAGCACCGATAAATCCAAAACCGACGAGCGATACTGATGCAAAAAACAACACAAGTACAAGTGCTAAAGTAGTTTTATAATGATCCAGACACCATTTTAATAAGTCGGTAATCCAATTGGTAAAGCGAGTCAATACTTTTTCGAAAGCAAGAATTAATCTTCCAAAAGCATTCTTACCTTCAATTTTTTCTAACTTCCCAAAACGAGAAGACAGCCAAGGAACAATAGTAAAGGAGGCCAATAAAGACAACAAAGTCGATATAATAACGGTAACACAAAATTGTGTAATGATATTGGATACCAGACCCGTACTCAAAGCGATTGGCAAAAATACGACAACGATAACCAGCGTAATTGAGGTTACGGTTCCCCCAATTTCAGCAGTTCCGTCATAGGCTGCTCGTACTCTATTTTTACCCATTTCCATGTGTCTGTAGATGTTTTCTAATACCACAATGGCATCATCTACTAGAATTCCTACCACTAAGGATAATCCCAACAAACTCATTAAATTAAGCGTATAACCTAATAAGGCAAATCCTATAAAAGTAGCAATTAAGGAGGCCGGTATCGAGATCATAACAATCAAGGAATTCCGAATACTATGTAAGAAAAATAACATTACAAAGGCGACTAATAAAACAGCAATCAATAAATCATGAATAACCGAGTCTGCGGCTTGAAGGGTAAACACGGTACTATCATTGGCCACGTTTAATTTTACGCCACTGGCTTTATAATCACTTTCTAATTTGCTGATACTTTTCTGAACTTCTTCACTTACGGCAACAGCATTGGCATCCGATTGTTTTAAAATTTGTAAAATTATGGCGCTTTTTTGATCAACACGAGCAATCTTTTCAGGTGTTTTTTGTGCATCCTGTACATCGGCAACATCAATTAGTCGAACCTGAACTCCGTTTTTTGAAGAGACAATTAGATTTCGTAATTCATCGACCGTTTTGTATTTTCCAGCTAATCGAATTAATATTTTCTGCTCTCGTGTTTGGATATTTCCGGTTGGGAAATCCAAATTGGAAGACAAAATAACTTGTTGCACTTCGGCTACGGATAGCCCATAAGCCTGAAGTTTTTTAGCCTCCAGATTGACCTGTATTTCTCTTTCCTGGCCTCCAATAATATTGACTTTGGCCACACCGTTTACACGGGATAAGACAGGTGCAATTTTTTTGTCTATCAAGTCATAAAAAGCAATTTCATCCATTTTTGCATTGGCGCCAATGGTCATAATAGGCAAATCACTCAAGGAGAATTTGTTCAAAGAGGGTGGGTCAATTCCTTCGGGTAAATCTTTCAGAATTGCATTTATTTTTCGCTGTGCATCATTTAAAGAAAGATCTACTTTGGCCTTAGATGTTAAGGTAATCGATACGGTAGACAAACTTTCGTAAGAACGAGAATCTATTTTTTTAATATTTTCTAATGAGGCAACGGCATCTTCAATCTTTTTTGTTACGGTGTTTTCTACCTCACTTGGTGAAGCACCAGGATAAATTGTTGCTATGGTGACTACATTTTGATCAAATTTAGGAATCAATTCGTAGCCCAATTGGCTGTAACTAAATAAACCTCCAATAATTAAGATTGAAAACAAGACAATCACTAAGGACGGGCGTTTAATGGATATTTCTGCTAATTTCATAATTTAGTATGGTGATTGGTGAAATTTAAATTCGGCGATTTAAATATTTTAAGGGCTATGATTTTATTTAATAATATCCACTTTAGATCCATCAATCAAATTGATTTGTCCAGTGATAATAACTATTTCGTCATTAGATAATCCTTTGATAATTTCTACCTGATCTCCTAGAATTCTTCCTGCTGTTACTGTTTTTAGTTTGGCAATTCCATTTTCAACAACAAAAATCTGATTGTTACTAACACTTCCTACAAAAGCATTTCTGGGAACGATCATCAAATTTTGTTTTTGTTGATTCGATGCAAATACTGCCGTTCCATACATTCCTGCTTTTAAATCATTTGTACTCGAATTTGCAATTTCAATCTCTATTGGAAAATTCAAACTAGCATTTGCTTTTGGTGCTATAAATGTGATTTTTCCTTTATATTCAGCATCGGGATAAACGCTGGCTGTTACTTTAATGGTGTTTCCCACTTTTAAACTGGCAACCTGACTTTCGTTTACAGTTACTTTCAATTTTAATTTTGAAACATTGACAATATCAAATAATGGAGTTGCGGCTCCAAGAACAGAACCCGGCTCAATGTATTTCGTATTCACGATTCCATTTATTGTGGCTTTGATATTAGTGTCACCCATGTTTACTTTGGCTTGTTTCAACATAGATTGCGTATTTACCATATTTAATCGGGCTTGATCCAATTGTTGTTTGGTAACTCCGCCTGTTTTATAGGCATTTTCAAAACGATTGAAATCTCTTTGTGCATTTTCAAATGAAGCTTCTGCCGCTTGTAAATTTGCCGATATCTGTTCGCTTCTTACTATCGCCAGCGTTTGTCCAATGCGAACTTTGTCGCCTTCCTCTACTAAAACTCGGATTACTCGTCCTGGTTTTTCAGCGGAGAATTTTAATTCTTGTAAAGGTTCAAAATTACCATTCGCTAGGAAATCAAAAGACACTTCCTCGGTTTTAACGCTTGCTACTTTAACAGATACGCTAGCATTTTTTTCAGCAACAATAGCTGTTTTAGCTTCGTTTTCTTTTTTGTTATTCGATAAAATAATGGCAATCGTTGCTAATGAGCCTAAAATTACTAAGCCCGTGATTATATTCTTTTTCATTTTATTAGTTAGTTTAATAGTGTTTTTAATTCTCCTTTTGATTTTATTAATTGAATTTCGGCCAGTTTATAATCTAATAAAGCGGCGGTATAATTATTTTGTGCTTCTGTTAATGCATTTTCAGCATCTAATAAATCGGTTAAAGAAGCGAGTCCTTGTATGTAATTGTTTCGGGTATTGTCTAAAACTTCCTTCGCTAATTGCGAATTTGTTTTTTGATTTTGGATGGTTATAAGGCTGTTTTCAATCTGTGTTTTCGAATTTACAAAAGCCAGATCTAATGCTAATTTGGTGTCTTTTATATCCTCCTGAAGGGATCGGATATTGACATCAGCCTGCCTCACTTTAGCTCTTGTTCCAAATCCAGTAAAAATTGGAACTCTCAAATTCAAACCTATGGCAGAGAAATCAGACCAATATACTTTGTCAGAGCGGTTTTGTCCCCATGGCATTTTGGGTCCTTGCCCAATGTAATTGAAACTACCCGTAAGAGAAAGCGTAGGATAATAAGCGGCTTGATCGGCCATTTTCTGATAGACTAAGAGCTCTTCTTGCTTTTTCAAAATCAAGTATTCGGTTCGGTTCGAAGTATTCGGAACTTCAGATAAAACTTGTGGTGTTACCTCAAAAGCCGTTTGCGGAATCATAATTTTATTTTCTATGGGCATTCCCATGAAGAATTTCAAAGCATTTTCCTGAAGTTCGACCGCATTTAAAACTTGTTGACGCAAAGTTTTAATATTCGAAATCTTCACTAGAATTCGGTCTAAATCAATTTTTTTAGCCAAACCATTATCATATTGTCCCTGAATAATAACTTTAACTTTATTCGTGTTGACATAATTACTGTCAATTACATTCATTTTTTGTCTTTGAACATACACCTGATAATAATTGTTGGCCACTCTTTCAATGACTTGTTCTTCGGTTAATTGTTCATTGATTTGGTAAAATTCTCTGGTCGATTTTGCCGCTTTTAGTCCCGTAAAAACAGTTTGGTCAAACAGCGCCTGATTCAATGTAAGTCCTGCAACTGAGCTCCATTTTTGTCCAAAAATAGCTTTAATAGAAGTTCCAGGTTGCCCAAAAGAACTTCCGTCTATAACATTGGTTTGTAAAACGGGATTGTAAGTTAGATTTCCATTTGCCGCGATTTGTGGCAAGGCTCTGGAACGAACTTCCTGTATTTGATATTCACTGTTTTCAACTTTTAACTTTGCTTTTTTGGCGTCTGCTTTGTTTTCCAATGCATAGCTGATAGCTTGTTTAAGGGAAAGAGTTTGGTTTTCCTGAGCTTCAGCATAGACTGAGAAGCTTAAAATGGTCATTAATAGTATGCTCTTCATCGATTCGTATTATATATTTGGGTTTAATAAATGTTTTTCAAGTTCTTGAACTCCAATTGGTGTGGCCATGGCTCTCAAATGATATTCTAATATTTCTAATTCTAATTTTTGCCCTTCTTTTTCGGAACGGGTATTTTCTTTAATGCTAAAAACAAGGTTGTAATAAAAGGAAGTATAGCTTTGTGAATTGATGCCTTTTCGATACAAACCCTCCGCAATCCCTTTTTCTATATTTTGTTTGAACCAAATATTACATTCTTCAATTTCTCTTTTTATTACATTCTCATAAATTTCAGGATAATGTTTTTTTAATTGGTAAACGGGAGAGTTATCAGAGGAATTAAACATTTCCTGAAACATCTTGCGAATCTCAAAATTTTCCTGAATTGCATTGTGATTTAAGGCAATGATGCGGTTTATAATTTGGTTAATTTCTTGGTGAGCAATCAAAGTAGTTTCAATAATTAAAACCTCTTTATTCTCAAAGTATTTGTAAATCGTTTTTTTTGAAATAGCCATTTCATTAGCAATATCATCCATAGTGACACTTTTAAAACCCAGTTTTAAAAATAGCTCTCTTGATTTTTCGATGATCTTTTCTTTCATTTTTAATATAATTTACTCAACCTTATCCCTAATAAACGTTAAATTTTGAGTGCAAATATAATTCGGAAACTTTGAATACAAATAAAGTTTCCAAAGTATTTACATTTATTTAACATTTGTTCAAAATTCGAAGTTTGTAATAAGGACTGAATACTGTAAATTAGCCAAAAAATTAAGTCATGCATTCTATTTATCAGTATCAGGAATTTATTGCCAATTATTTGCAATCACAAACTCAAAGCAAGGAGCCTAAAAACCTATATGAGCCTATTGCCTATATATTAGGTCTTGGAGGCAAAAGAATTCGCCCTGTTTTGACATTAATGACGGCCGAAGTTTTTGATGCCAATTATGAAAAAGCCCTGCCAGCAGCCTTGGCGGTTGAGGTTTTTCATAATTTTTCCCTGATTCACGATGATATTATGGACGATGCCCCTTTGCGAAGAGGTCATGAAACGGTTCACGAGAAATGGAATGTGAATACCGGAATTCTTTCAGGTGATGCAATGTTGATTTTAGCCTATCAATATTTTGAAAAATATGAAGCCCTTGCTTTTAGTCAATTGGCAAAATTGTTTAGTAAAACCGCCCTTGAAGTGTGTGAAGGGCAACAATGGGATGTTGATTTTGAAGACCGAGAGGATGTAACCATTCCCGAATACCTTAAAATGATTGAATACAAAACAGCGGTTTTGGTTGCTGCTGCTATGAAAATGGGCGCTATAATAGCGGATACCAGCACCGAGAATGCGAACTTGATCTATGATTTCGGATTAAATTTGGGACTTGCTTTTCAATTACAAGACGATTATTTAGACGCCTTTGGAGATCCGGAAACTTTTGGAAAACAAGTGGGTGGTGATATTATAGAAAACAAAAAAACCTATTTGTATTTAAAAGCGGTCGAATTTGCAAGTACGGAACAACGGGAACAATTACGGCATTTATTTTCGGTTCAGCCTTCAGACAATACAGATAAAATCGAATCAGTAAAACAAATTTTCTTGTCAACCGGTTCGGCAGTTGCGACGCAAAAAGCCATTCAGGATTTTACGCTCCAAGCTTTTCAAACCCTGGAACAAATTAGCATAGATCAAGAAAAAAAACAAATTCTTAGATCCTTTGGAGAAAATTTAATGGGTAGAAAAGTATAAAAGTACCAATACTAAATAAGAATAATCAATAAAATTATTTCATGTTTCTAGCGCCACAAACCACTGATTTATTACTTTCGGAAGCAGAAAGTGAAAATTTATATATCAAATTAATAGAGCAACTTAACAAGGATTTTAATTTAGCCAATGAAGGAATTGATTTTCCAATGAGTATCAAGCCCGATGATTTGAAAGCCGAATTACACGAAAAAATCTATCGTTTAATTCAATACAAATTTGCCGAATATTTAAATTTACTCTACATCATAGATGTATCCGAAGATCAGGTTCGAAAACTAGATGGCTCTGATTTAGTTATATTGTCGGAACAAGTTGCCTTTTTGGTCTTGAAAAGAGAATGGCAAAAAGTGTGGTTTCGGAATAAGTACTAACTATTCTAATTCTTTTTTCAGAATCGTTTTTGTCCATAATTCTATTCCGCTGATGTCAAACAAACGGAGCTCCATTCGTCGCTCTTCTTTTGAGCCTAAAAAGGAGATGGTGCCAAAGTTGTTTTGTACAAAGGCGCTGCCTTCAACCTTATATTTATTTGCTTCCGTCAATACTTTCTTTGAAGCAGTTCCTGCCGTAAGCGGCGAAACAGTCCAGTCATAAAGAGGATAGGTGTTTTCGCGTGCCAGCATAGACAGCTCTGCAAAATGCCGGTCGCCACTTAAAAAGAAAACGCCTTTGATCTTATTATTTGTGATTTCTTCAAGGAGTTTTTCTTTTTCTTCAGGAAAATGCCCGTAGTTTTCACTATCAACAACCGAGTTTAAAACTTGTCCGCCAATCACAATGATTTTAAAACCGGCATCCGAAGTGCTTAATGCATCAATCAGCCATTCGAATTGTGTTGTGCCTAACATTGTTTTCTCCCCCGTAATTCGAGCATCTGGTGATCTGAAAAACCGATCGTCTAACAAGAAAAATTGAGCATCGCCCCAATTAAATGTAGAGAAAACACCTTCGTTTTGATCAGCACCGATACCATAACTTTTATTGGCCCAAAAATCTTTGAACGCTTTTTGTGTCAAATGTTTGTTGTAAAAACTACGATCGCTATTGTCCGGCCCAAAATCATGATCGTCCCAGATGGCAAAGTTTTGAGTTTTTGCGAGTAGGGGTTGAATCTCTTTAATAGATCTGGAATGAGTATTTCGGTGGTAAATACCAGTTTTACTGTCCCAATCGACTTCTCTTAAATAGGAATTGTCTCCGCCCCAAATCATAAGGTTCGGGTTTTTTTTAGCAATACTTTCAAAAATGGAATAACCGCTTCCGTAAGGTTTTCCGGGTCGGTCTACTTTGGGTTCATTAATATACATACAGCTGCCAAAAGCCAGCGTAAAATCAGGAGCGTCTTCCCTCCACTGCCACAATTTTTTAGAAGAAAAGCTGGTTTCATAGGGAAGTTCTACTTTCTTGTCATTGATATAAACCGTGTATTGGTATTTTTTTCCGGGTTCTAGTTCGTCTAAAATAAGGTGATTGGTATAGCCATTTTCTTTTTCGGAAGTTTGATTTTTAGTTTTAAATACTTTTGAAGGATTGTCTAAAGCAAAATAACTTATTTTGACTGAAGCCGCTTTATTGGTTTGCACCCATATAACCGCTTCTGTCATTTCACAATAACCAACCATAGGTCCCGATTGTAAAAGACTATTTTGAGAAAACCCTACAGCCGAAAACATCAGGAATAATACTAGTACGCTCTTTTTCATAGCTATAAATTTAGAAATAAATTCGGACAAATGGCATGAAGGCGCTGCCATATATAGCATTTCGATCTGTTAAAAGATTATAGCGTGCGCCAACTGTTGCATTTCCAGAGCGATAGCCAATACCTAAAAACAAAGCGGTATTCCAATAATTGGGTGTAGAGGAATACAAACTAGTATTTCTTGAATTTACATTTACTCTAAGTTGTTCCACTTCTGCCGATAATTGAATTTCATCAATAGGATTAAACAATCCTATAATACTTGCTCCATATAAATGAGAGGTGTAAATATCACGTTGTTTTAAATATTTGTATTGTGCACCTAAACCCAAGGCTGCATATTCATTGAAATTATAAATTGCACTTGGCATTAGGGAAATATCGGTATAGCCAGAACCAAAACCCAAACCGAGTCCGCCTCCAAATTGCACATTTTGCCAAAAAACACTTTTCATAGCATTTTTGGACTGCGCTGAGTTATTCGTTGATAAAATCAAAAAAACAAATAAGAAAACACCTTTAACATAGTAAATCGATGCGCTTTTTTTAATCATCTCGTCTAAATTGAGTTTTTAATCCATAAAAGTATCTAAAAATAATTAGTATATACTCGCATTTTATGTACTTTTGCAACACATTTTTACAAATTTTCGATATTCGATACTATTATGGATAGGTTTTCATTTTTAAACGCAGCACATACCGAATTTTTCGCACAATTATACGATCAATATCTTGAGAATCCAGATAGCGTCGAAGCCAGCTGGAGAAGCTTTTTTCAAGGTTTCGATTTTGGGATGACCACTTACAATGATGAAAATCCAGTAACTCAAATGACTGAGATTGCATCTAGTACAATTGATAGCGGACTTATTTCGGAGAAAGTTCTCAAAGAATTTAATGTTTTAAGATTAATAGACGGCTATAGAACACGCGGTCACCTTTTTACAGAAACCAATCCGGTTCGGGAAAGAAGACATCATTTTCCGAATCTAGATTTGGAGAATTTCGAATTGTCAAATGCCGATTTAAATACGGTTTTTGACGCCGCTAAAGTATTGGGCCACCAGCCTTCTTCTCTCTCGGACATACTCAGACACTTAAAAAGAGTGTATTGCCATCACATTGGTATTGAGTACATGTATATGAGAAACCCTAAAGTAATTCAATGGGTTCAGGATCGTCTTAATATTAATGACAATCATCCGAATTTTGATAACGACCAAAAGAAAAAAATTCTGAGCAAATTAAATGAAGCGGTTTCTTTTGAAAACTTCTTACACACTAAATATGTAGGTCAAAAACGATTTTCATTAGAAGGTGGAGAATCTTTAATTCCTGCGGTAGATGCTTTGATCGAAATGGCTGCCGAAAAAGGAGTGGAGCAATTCGTGATGGGAATGTCACACAGAGGAAGATTGAGTGTTTTAGCCAATATATTTGGGAAATCAACCCAAGATATCTTTGGTGAATTTGATGGTAAAGATTATGATCAGGAATATTTTGATGGGGATGTAAAATACCATTTAGGTCTTACAGCCGACAAAAAAACAAGTACAGGAAAAAGCATTAATATAAATCTTGCCCCAAATCCATCGCATCTCGAAACCGTTGGTGCCGTGATTGAAGGGATTACAAGAGCCAAACAAGACAAGTATTTCCCTAACGATATTTCTAAAGTTTTGCCCATCGCCGTTCACGGAGATGCCGCTATTGCCGGTCAGGGAATTCTATATGAAATTGTTCAAATGGCCCAATTAGACGGATACAAAACCGGTGGAACCATTCATATTGTAGTTAACAATCAAGTTGGTTTTACTACTAATTATGCTGATGCCCGTTCCTCAACTTATTGTACCGATGTTGCCAAAGTAACGCTATCTCCAGTTCTGCATGTCAATGCCGATGATGCCGAAGCCGTAGTTCACGCCATGTCATTTGCTTTGGATTTCAGAATGGAATTTGGACGCGATGTCTTTATTGATTTATTAGGATACCGAAAATACGGACATAACGAAGGTGATGAACCTCGTTTTACCCAGCCCGTTTTATATAAAATTATTGCAAAACATAGAAATCCAAGAGATATTTATGCAGAGCAATTGATGATCGAAAATGTAATCGATGCTAATTATGTTAAAGGATTAGAGAAAGAATACAAAGCCAAACTAGAAGTTAGTTTAGAAGAGTCTCGTAAAAAAGATTTGACTATTATTAGTCCATTTATGAAAAATGAATGGCTTGGTTTCAAACAAGTAACCGACACGCAAATGTTGGAGAAAGTAGAAACAGGCTACGCCAAAGAAGGGCTTGTTGCTATAGCTAATGCAGTTTGTAATTTGCCATCTGATAAAAAATTCATCAGCAAAATCCAGAAATTAGTCAACGATAGAAAAACAATGTTTTTTGAAACCGATAAGTTAGATTGGGCTATGGCCGAACATTTAGCTTACGGATCTTTACTTCAAGAAGGTTTTGATGTTCGTGTTTCTGGCCAGGATGTAGAGCGAGGAACTTTCTCTCACCGTCACGCAGTTGTAAAAGTAGAAGATTCAGAAGAAGAAGTAATATTGCTGAATGGTATTGAAGGAGCAAGCGGTAAATTCCAAATTTACAATTCGCTATTATCCGAATATGGTGTCTTAGCTTTTGACTATGGATATGCTTTAGCAAGTCCAAAAACATTGACCATTTGGGAAGCACAATTTGGAGATTTCAGTAATGGAGCTCAGATTATGATTGACCAATATATATCTTGCGGTGAAGACAAATGGAACAATCAAAACGGTATCGTTTTATTGTTGCCTCACGGTTATGAAGGTCAAGGTGCCGAACATTCTTCCGGAAGAATGGAGCGCTATTTGCAACTTTGTGCCCGTCACAATATGTTCGTAGCCGATTGTACAACACCAGCAAATTTCTATCATTTGTTGAGAAGACAAATGAAAACAAACTTCCGTAAGCCGTTAATAGTATTTACTCCTAAAAGTTTATTGCGCGACCCTAGAGTCGTTTCTTCTGTTGAGGAATTTGCAACAGGTAGTTTCCAAGAAACATTTGATGACAGCACGGTGAACAAAGCAGACGTAAAAACATTGGTTTTTGTTACTGGAAAATTCTATTACGACATTACAGCCGAAAGAGAAATTAACGGTCGTAAAGATGTTGCCGTGGTTAGAATAGAACAATTGTTCCCATTGCCAGTAGAGCAGTTGAAAAAAATTATAGCACAATATCCGAATGCCGATGATTATGTATGGGCACAGGAAGAGCCTAAAAACATGGGTGCTTATGGGTACATGTTGATGAACTTTGATTTGGTAAAATGGAGATTGGCTTCATTGAGAGCTTATGCAGCACCCGCTTCAGGAAGTTATACCAGAGCCAAAAGACGTCAGGCGGATGCCGTTCGTATGGTTTTTGATAAAAATTTATTTAGATAATAAAAACGAGTTTAAGGGATAAGGTTTGAAGTTCTTTAGGAACTATAGCTTTAGACTTTAAACCATTTAAACTTTAAACTTTAAACTAAAAGGAAGATGATTTTAGAAATGAAAGTCCCATCACCAGGGGAATCCATAAAAGAAGTTGAAATTGCAACTTGGTTAGTGAAAGATGGAGATTACGTAGAGAAAGACCAAGCGATTGCTGAGGTTGATTCTGATAAAGCTACTTTAGAATTACCAGCTGAAGCCAGTGGAATTATTACTTTGAAAGCAGAAGAAGGCGATGCAGTAGCAGTAGGTGCTGTTGTTTGTCTGATTGATACTGGTGCAGCTAAACCTTCTGGTGCAGCTCCTGTAGCCGAAGCGCCAAAAGCAGCCACTCCAGCGCCAAAAGCAGAAGTGAAAGCCGAGGCTCCAAAAGCAGCTCCAGCTCCCGTAGTAGCAGCTGCAACTTATGCATCCGGAACACCATCTCCGGCAGCTAAAAAAATATTAGACGAAAAAAATATAGCATCAGCTTCAGTTCAGGGAACTGGAAAAGCGGGACGTATTACTAAAGATGATGCCGTTAATGCGGTGCCTTCTATGGGAACGCCGACAGGTGGAAATCGTAGCTCGGAGCGTTCTAAATTGTCAATGTTGCGTCGTAAAGTAGCCGAAAGATTAGTGTCTGCCAAAAACGAAACAGCCATGTTGACTACTTTTAATGAAGTAAACATGAGCCCGATTAATGCGGTTCGTAACGAATACAAAGAAACATTCAAAGCGAAACACGGTGGTTTAGGCCTAGGTTATATGTCCTTTTTTACAAAAGCAGTAACCAGAGCACTTCAATTATATCCCGATGTAAACTCGATGATGGATGGTGATTATAAAATTGCTTTCGATTTTTGCGACATATCAATAGCGGTTTCAGGTCCTAAAGGATTGATGGTTCCTGTTGTTCGAAATGCAGAGAATTTAACTTTCCGCGGAATTGAAGGCGATATCAAAAGATTAGCTATCAAAGCCCGTGATGGTCAAATCACCGTTGATGATATGACAGGTGGTACTTTTACAATTACGAATGGTGGTGTTTTTGGAAGTATGTTGAGTACGCCAATTATCAATCCTCCTCAATCAGGAATTCTTGGAATGCACAATATTATTGAGCGTCCAATTGCTGTAAATGGTAAAGTGGAAATTCACCCAATGATGTTTGTGGCGCTATCTTATGACCACAGAATTATTGATGGTCGTGAGTCTGTTGGTTTCCTTGTTGCTGTAAAAGAAGCACTCGAAAATCCAATTGAATTATTGATGGACAACAATCCTTTGAAAGCTTTAGAGCTTTAAATAATAAATCTCCTTATAAAATCCCGCTTCCTATATAAATAGGAATGCGGGATTTTTTTTATTCGCATAATTCCTTGCTTTTTTTTACAATCTGTTTTTTATCTGCCAAAAAAAGGAATAAAGTGAACCACTTTGCCTGTATAAAGACTTATTGAGGCAGATTTAGCCTTTACATTACCACAACAGAAAAGTTAAATTATACTTTTGTACAATTTATTTTACAAATAGGGCTAACTTAATCTACTGTGAGTACCACTGTTTAAGGGATTCGTATAGTTTTTATATGAATTTCAATCGTAATAGTTGCGCACTAAAGCCTTAGATTTGAGTTTCATCCAATAAAGGTTTTAGTATGAAAACAAAATTAAAAGTAATAACCAGCTCCGGCTTATTTATAATTTTAGTAACGATTTTTCTTAGTGTCAACACAATCGCGCAGACTGTTTCGGTGGGAAGCGGCAGTTATACTAAAACTTTTCCAGGAACGGATTCGGCCGGTCGAAACGGCTTCCCTTCTGGCACACCTAATTTGAGTGGAGCAGCAGTCGGGAAACCAATTCCCACTAATGATTGGTGGTCAAAATTAGTAAAAGAAACCCAAGCTTCTAACCTCTTTACCTATCCTTACACTTTAAAAACGGCCACAAATGGTTTGGTGGTTAGTTATATTCCAAGCGGAGTTATTGATGATATGTTGCCAGTAACCATGAGCGTGAAAGGAATGAACGCTACCAAAACAACGGTTTCTGATTATTCAGATTGGACCGTTACCATGGATTGGAATGATGGGACACATAACTTTCAAGCAACTGCTGGAATCGCAATGCCTTTCCTGTATTTTACCAAAAAAACAACTGATGAGGCTCAAGTGACAGTAACATCAGGTACGGTCACCATAGAAAACGAAATGTTGGTTATTACAAATGCTAAAAACGGTGCTGACTTTGCTGTTTACGCACCAGTGGGAAGTACTTGGGTACAAAATGCAGGTGTTTATACCTCGACCCTGAATGGGAAAAATTATTGGTCAATGGCTTTTATTCCACTCACAGCTACTAATGTCGCTTCTGTAGCGACCGAATATAAAAAATATGCTTACGTTTTTCCAACCAATACTACTTCAAGCTTCAGTTATAATGAAAGCACCTCGGTCGTGAGAACGGACTTCAACGTGCAAACCGAAGTAAAAGAGGGTGCCGAAACCAATATGTTATTGGGCTTGCTGCCGCATCAATGGGCTAATTTAGCAACAAATTCTCCTCAGCCCAATAAATACAACTATGCTACAGTTCGAGGTGAAATGAAAACATTAGCCGGAAATAGTTTTAGTGTCGAAAATAAATTTCACGGCATTCTGCCAACATTACCGTATGTAGATAATTACAGCGCCGGATTTACACCAACCGCTTTAAAAGAGAAAATTGCCGCCATCGAAAATGATGCGTTGGCAACTTGGACCGATTCGTATAATGAAGGTCAAGTGATGAACCGACTGATTCAAACCGCTCGAATTGCAGATGAGATGGGGAATACCGTTGCCCGTGATAAAATGATTGCAACCGTCAAAGAACGTCTCGAAGATTGGCTGAAAGCCGATAGTGGTGAAGTGGCATTCTTGTTTTATTACAATACAACTTGGTCTGCTTTATTGGGATATCCTGCGGGTCACGGACAAGATACTAATATAAACGACCACCATTTCCATTGGGGATATTTTATTCATGCAGCTTCTTTTTTAGAGCAATACCAACCGGGTTGGGCTGCGCAATACGGCGATATGATTAATTTATTAGTACGCGATGCCGCCACCACAGACCGAAATGATACCTTGTTTCCCTACCTGCGAAATTTTAGTCCCTATGCAGGACATTGTTGGGCAAACGGTTTTGCGACTTTTCCTCAAGGGAACGATCAGGAATCAACCTCCGAGAGTATGCAGTTCAACTCTTCACTGATTCATTGGGGAGAGGTTACTGGTAATAAAGCAATTCGGGACCTGGGGATTTATTTGTATACCACAGAGCAAACAGCAATTGACGAATATTGGTTGGATACCAAAGAACGCAATTTTCCTTCGAATCAACAATACAGTTTGGTTTCTCGCGTTTGGGGAAACAGTATAGACAATGGTACTTTTTGGACCAGTGATATAGCCGCTTCTTACGGAATAGAAATGTATCCTATTCATGGAGGTTCTCTTTATTTGGGTCAGGACACAGCCTATGTTAAACGTCTTTGGGATGAAATTGTTGCCAATACCGGAATTACCAGTAATCAAATTAATCCCAATTTATGGCACGATATCATGTGGGAATATCTCGCTTTTATAGACCCTGCAAAAGCGATTGAAATGTACAATTCGAATCCAAATAGAGAATTAAAATTTGGCGTTTCAGATGCTCAGACCTATCATTGGCTCCATGCTATGAATGCATTGGGTAGAGTTGATGTGTCTATTACAGCAAATTATCCAATTGCAGCAGCGTTTACACAAAATGGGGAAACGACTTATGTTGCCCACAACTATTCGGATGCGCCACTAACAGTTACTTTTTCTACTGGATACCTTTTAGAAGTGCCTGCACATAAAATGCGTACCAGTAAAGACAGTAAAATTACGGGAGTTTTAACCTCTTCTTTTCAGCAAGCCTATATAAATGGGAGTGTAAAGCTCGATGTTCTTGCCTCAGATGGCACGCCAACCAAAATTGAATTCATGGACGGAATCGTTTCTCTTGGAACCCTAACTTCAGCACCCTATGTATGGGAGGCATCTAACCTAAGCTTGGGCATGCATTCTTTTTACGCAAAAGTATACGATGGAGAAAAATTCAATACTACTAATAGTGTTGATGTTCAAGTGGGAAATCAATTGCCATTTGGAGGAACTGCAAGTGTGATTCCCGGTCTTATCGAAGCGGGTAAATTTGATGTTTTTGAAGGTGGAAAAGGACAAAACATTTCCTATCTGGATCTCACTACGGCCAATTCCGGTGATTACAGAATGGAGGAATCGGTTGATGCCACTGCCGATACTAACGAAGGAGCAATCGTTGGTTCAATTGCTTCTGGCGAATGGTTGGAATATACCGTAAATGTAGGGCAGGCAGGTTTGTATTCTTTTGCCTTTCGCTATGCCTCAGGGAATCCAGCAGGTGGCGGTCCTTTTCATTTAGAACTGGACGGTCAGCCCGTTTCTTCCCCTATTTCAGTGCCCTCCACTTCGGCGAACAACTGGAATGTGTGGGCGACTAAAACAGTGGCCGCTATTCCACTTACTCCAGGCTTTCATGTGTTGCGACTTGCTTTCGCATCCGGTGAATTTAATATTGGAAAAATGACTTTCAGTCGAACGGGAGATTTACCAAATAGCTATCCAACAGCCCTTTCAGGAGGTAAATTAAAAGTGCTTTTGCCAATTAGTTCGGCCACATTAGATGCTTCTGCAAGTACCGAATCAGCAGGTAAATTATTGACTTACAAATGGACTCAAAATTACGGACCCACTAGCGTTCAGTTTTCCGATGATGCTGCCGCAAAACCCACAATCACTGGATTGGAAGAAGGGATGTATAGTTTGAAATTGACAGTAACCAATAGCGATTTAGCTACTGATGAGGATGAATTGTTAATTCTAGTAACTACTACCGCTAATGCTGCTCCAACAGTTTCCTTAATTGCTCCTGCTAACAATTCCACATTTACTGAAGGAAATGCGGTCAGTATTTCAGCCAACGCCTCTGACTTTGATGGAACTATTCAGCAGCTAGATTTCTACCAAAATAATAGCTTGATAAGCTCCGATACCACAGCGCCTTTCGCTTCAACATGGAATCCTGCAGCAGGAACTTATACTTTGACGGCAATAGCCACAGATGATGGAGGTGCTCAAACTACTTCTCAAGCAGTAAATCTGACTATTGCTCCTTTGATGTCCTGCTCCGAAACGTCCACAACTGCCACTCAGGGTGCTTTCTCAATAGGTTATAAAGCAACTTTCGAAACGGTAGGAACTGATGTCTTTGTGACTTTCGAAATGCTCGATGATAAAGCGGGTGTGATTGCCTATTTATGGAAAGAAACTCCTTTTGGGGAAACAGCTATGACGAATGTGTCTGGAAAAATTTTCAGAACCAAACTTAGTGGTCAAATAATGGGTACGACACTTAGTTATGCCTGTAAATTCGCCTATTCTGGTGGATTATCGGTAACAAAATATGTGAAATACGTTGTAGGGGCCAATTGCGGAGCTAGTGCCAATGACAATCAGCCACCCACTAATTTCACAGCTACTTTAGGGACTGTCTCTGCTTCAACAGTGGAATTGCTCTTAAAGGCTACCGATAATTTGGGAACCGTTGTCTATACAGTTGCCTATGGTGCTAAAACAAATACGCTATCTGCAACATCCGGAGTTCAAAAATCGCTGGTGATTACAGCTTTAAGCCCAAATACAAATTATAATTTTAGTGTTTCGGTTAAAGATTTATCAGGGAATGCAGCGGCCAATAATCCAATTGGGATTGCTGCAACTACTTCGGCAAATACTAATACTAATTGTGCAGGAACAGCATCAGCAGCATCACAAGGGGCGTTTTCCATGGGGTATAAATATGCATTTGTGACTACAGGTACCGATGTTAAAATTAATTTCGAATTGCTGGATGCTAAAGACGGTGTTGTCGCTTACTTGTGGCGAGAAACACCTTTTTCAGAAACTCAAATGACAAATGTTTCCGCTAAGAATTTTACAGCAACCATAAGCGGGCAAACGTCCGGATCAACAATTAGTTATGCCTGTAAATTTGCTTATGCAGGAGGTTTGTCTGTGACGAAATACTTCTCCTATGTCGTGGGTTCCGCCTGTACTTTAGGGCTAGAAAAAGCGAATGCCTTGAATCAGGTTTTCTATCCAAATCCAGTCGAAAACACCTTATATCTTAAGTTAATGGATACCGAAAACCATATTTTCCTTACGGATATATTGGGCCAAACGATACTTCAGGGCAAGGTTCCTGCTGCACACAGCATCGACATGAGTGGTTTAGAAAGCGGAATTTATTTTCTGAGAGTAGAAAATTCCTTTGGTATTCAAAACAAAAAGATTATCAAGAAATAGTAGTATTCGAATTTTACAAAAAGCATCCTATCCGTAGCTACTGATAGGCTGCTTTTTATTTTAATAAATACAAATACTTGTTAAAATAATCAATGATTCCCTCGCCGGCAATCAATATATCAGCCCCAATAATTCCATGAACAGCTTTTGCCTTATGTTGGGTTAAAGCCAAATTAACATGTGATAAGTCGAAGATGACAAGATTAAAACTATTATTTTTCCAATTGCCAATTTGAATACGGTTGTTCTTCGCTATTTGTGTATTCATATCAGTAGCTCCAGCTCCCGCAGCTTTTGTTTTAGATTTTGTAGCTTTTAATTCAAATAAACTAATGCTTTCTAAACCTACACAACTAGTACTGGCGCCGGTGTCGAGAATAAAATTTCCACGAACCCCATTGATACTCGCCTTAATTAATAAGTGCTGCGTTTTTGAAACTTTAAATTTTATTTTCTTATAGTTTTCTTTAGTCAGAATTTCGGGCAGGTTTTTCATTTATGTAGCATTTATTTCAGTTTCGACTGAGGCTTTACAAAGTTCGCTAAGTTTTTTTATAATAGGGCTATTTTGAATCTCTTTTAATAATCGTAAATTTACCCTTGCAAAAATAAATCCAATGATAATTACCGATACGCATACCCATTTATATTCCGAAGAATTCAATTCCGATCGCGAACAA
>CANEZU010000014.1 GCA_947444255.1 Flavobacteriaceae bacterium
AGAAATGTCGAAATCTTCTAGCACGCAATCATTCTCGTGTGGTGTCGTAGCAATAATTTGATAGCCTTGAGTTTTTAATGAAGAGATACAAGCAGAAGAGGTTTCATACGAACTAATATCAACCCATTTCTGTGCACCCATAGCAATTTCTTTGTCAATACTTTTTCCATATCTTTGCTCAATAACATTCATTTTCTGAATTCCAAAAACCTCACAACACCGCATAACAGCACTGGCATTATGCATTTGAAAAACATCTTCAATTGCAACTGTGAAGTGATTGGTTCTATTATCCAATACTTCTAGAAACCGCACTTTTCTGTTTTCTGTAAGTATCCCTTCTAGGAAATTAAGATAATCTTTGTCAATCATTTTAGGGTATAATTTTTGGCAAAAATACTAAAAAAAGGCCTGGTTTAATTAAATCTATAATTAGTAAAGTTCAAAATATGAAAAAGAAATTAGTAGTCTTTACAGGTGCGGGAATAAGTGCCGAAAGCGGAATAAAAACTTTTAGAGATACTGGCGGTCTTTGGGAAGGACATTCTATTGAAGAAGTTGCTACTCCGGAGGGTTGGAACAAAAATCCAAAAAAAGTACTCGATTTCTACAATCAAAGACGAAGACAATTACAAGAGGTACTTCCTAATTTAGCACACCAAATACTAGCAGAACTTGAAGCTGATTTTGAACTGACTATTATCACTCAAAATGTAGACAACCTCCATGAACGCGCTGGAAGTTCACATATTATTCATCTTCATGGTGAATTATTAAAAGTTCGAAGTACCAAAGACCAAACCTATATCCTCGATTGGACAGATGATTTAAACTGGGGAGATTTTGATAAATTCGGAAATCAGTTAAGACCTCATATCGTTTGGTTTGGAGAGGAAGTTCCCGCTTTAGAAGAAGCCTTAATGATGAGCCAACAAGCTGATTTATTTGTTGTCATCGGAACATCCTTGCAAGTATATCCTGCAGCCGGATTAGTGACTTTTCTAAATCCTAAAACGCCCGTATTCTATATTGATCCAAAAGAAAAAAAGATTCCAGAACTCCAAAATCCATTGGAACTCATTCCAGAAATAGCAACTGTAGGAATGAAAATCCTAAAAAAGAAGCTTTTAGCGCTTATTTAAAAAACAATCCTTTTCAAAATAGGTTCTAAAGCTTTATATTTGCCCTTTTCGAACAAAAAACACAACGATGACTACCTTAAACGAATTAAATGCGGTATCGCCTATTGACGGTCGCTACAGAAGCAAAACGGTTTCTCTTTCTAAATATTTCTCGGAAGAAGCGCTTATAAAATACCGTGTTCTCGTGGAAATTGAATATTTTATCGCCCTTTGCGAAATTCCATTACCACAATTAAAAAATGTTGACCCTGCTATTTTTGAAAGTCTGCGTGCCATTTATAAAAATTTCGCTACCGAAGATGCGCTTTGGATTAAAGAAACAGAGAAAGTAACCAATCACGACGTAAAAGCAGTAGAATACTTTATCAAAGACGCTTTTGAAAAACTGGGTTTATCTCAATATAAAGAATTCATTCACTTTGGCCTTACTTCACAAGACATCAACAATACTGCAATTCCGCTTTCAACCAAAGAGGCTTTTCAAGAGGTCTATTTAAAACTACTAATTGAATTAGTCGCCAAATTGAAAGAGTTTAGCATCGAATGGGCAAATGTTCCAATGCTGGCAAGAACGCACGGTCAACCGGCTTCTCCAACACGATTAGGGAAAGAAATTGGTGTTTTTGTAGAACGTTTGGAAGAGCAAATGCGCTTCTTGTTTAATATTCCTTTTGCCGCTAAGTTTGGTGGTGCTACAGGAAACTACAATGCACATCATGTGGCTTATCCACAAATAGATTGGAGAAAATTCGGAAGTGATTTCGTGGAAGGAAACCTAGGCTTACACCACTCTTTCCCTACTACTCAAATTGAGCATTATGATCATTTCGCCGCCTTTTTTGACGCATTGAAAAGAATCAATACCATTATCATCGATTTAGATCGTGATATTTGGACCTATGTTTCTATGGAATATTTCAAACAGAAAATCAAAGCAGGAGAAATTGGTTCATCGGCAATGCCACATAAAGTAAATCCAATTGATTTTGAAAATTCAGAAGGAAATCTTGGACTTGCAAATGCTATTTTCGAACATCTCTCTGCCAAATTACCTTTGTCAAGATTGCAACGAGATTTAACAGATAGTACCGTTTTAAGAAATATCGGAGTTCCTATTGGTCATACACTAATCGCTTTTGAATCTACTTTGAAAGGCTTGAATAAATTACTCTTGAACGAAGACAAGTTCGCAGAAGATCTGGAGAAAAATTGGGCTGTTGTAGCCGAAGCTATCCAAACTATTTTAAGAAGAGAAGGCTATCCAAATCCCTATGAAGCGCTAAAAGGTTTAACCAGAACCAATACTACCATTGACAAAAAGGCCATTCATGATTTTATTGCAACTTTAGAAGTTTCTGATGAAATTAAGGCGGAATTAATGCAAATTACACCTTCAAATTTTTTAGGAATTAGCTAAAAAATAACCATAATAAAATTTCAAATTCCCCTTAAAACAAATCTTTTGAAAATTTGTTTCGAGGGGAATTTTTGTTTTAGCAGCAAATTATCATAAATAAAAGTTATCATTTAACAGTTTTAAATCAAACCTAATTATTATGCCTTAAATTACAACAAATCCAATTTAACATTATTTTTAATACAATATTCTTTATGATTCCTGTACAAGCTGCAACTGAAGTGAGCCAACATTTACACCCATTAATAAGTGATTTAGGTTTAATATTAATGACTGCTGGAGTTGCTGTTCTTTTATTTAAAAAGATCAGACAACCTCTTGTGTTAGGATATCTGATTGCTGGTTTTCTGGCAGGTCCAAATTTTATATTTTTCCCTTCCGTACAGGAAGTAAACAGTATTGAGGTCTGGGCTGAAATTGGTGTTATTTTCTTGTTGTTTAGCTTAGGTTTAGAATTTAGTTTCAAAAAACTGATGAAGGTAGGGGGAACTGCTTCCATAACAGCCGGTTTCCAAATCACCACTATGATACTCTTGGGATACCTCACAGGCCAATGGATGGGATGGTCTCAAATGGACAGTATTTTTTTGGGTGCAATATTATCCATGTCATCAACTACAATTATCCTGAGGGCCTTTGACGAACTGAATGTAAAAGGCAAAAAGTTTGCAGGTATCGTTTTTGGAACCTTGATTGTAGAAGATATTGTAGCCATTCTTTTAATGGTTTTACTTTCAACTATAGCGGTAAGTCAGCAATTTTCTGGTATAGAATTATTCGAATCAGTCCTAAAACTGTTGTTCTTTTTAATCTTGTGGTTTGTAGGTGGTATATTTTTTATACCAACACTTCTCAAAAAAGCAAAAAAATTATTTAACGAAGAAACACTCTTAATCATTTCCATAGCACTCTGCCTAATGATGGTGATATTAGCCACAAAAGCGGGATTTTCTCCAGCTTTAGGAGCTTTTATAATGGGTTCAATAATTGCAGAAACAATTCATTCCGAACGAATTGAACACCTTATAAAACCGGTCAAGGATCTTTTTGGCGCGGTTTTCTTTGTTTCTGTTGGAATGTTAATCAATCCCAATACCTTAGTTGAATATGCAGTTCCTGTCTTAATAATAACTTTAATTACTATTTTTGGAAAATCAATGAGTACATTATTTGGAGCTCTAATTGCCGGTCAACCTCTAAAACAATCGGTTCAATCCGGCATGAGTTTAGCTCAAATAGGTGAGTTTTCTTTTATTATAGCCACTCTAGGAATGACACTAAAAGTAACTAGTGATTTCCTATACCCTATTATTGTTGCCGTTTCAGCAATTACGACCTTTACCACCCCTTTTATGATTAAAGTTTCCTTGCCGGTTTATGAGCGATTAATAAAAATACTACCCAAAAGTTGGATGGCCGCTATTGAACGATATAGTGCCAACTCACTATCAACAAAAACAACAACAGACTGGCAAATTGTTTTGAAAGCAAAAATATCTCAAATTGTAGTCCATTCAGTGATTATTATAGCAATTATCATTTTATCCGATCGTTATCTGATACCACTTACCGAAGATTTCGAATTTGGAAATACCGTTGCTGCCTTCATTACTTCGGTTTTAGTAGCTCCTTTTTTATGGGCTTTAACGCTGCGAAAAGTGGCGGGTGAACAAATTGCCGCATTGCGCAAAGAGGGCACCCACCGAGGTCAAATTATGCTGCTGATTATAATTCGAATTAGTCTAGGAATCTTCTTTATCGGATTCTTATTGAATAATTTTTTCTCCCCTCTAATTGCTTTTTTTACGTTAATTGTAGCCATATCAGTTTACCTACTTTTTCCAAAAAAATTAAACTCCTTATACAGCAAGCTTGAAATACATTTTTTTGAAAACTTCAATGATCGGGAAATTACGCAAGCTAAAAGAAGAAGAACTGATTTGTCCCCGTGGGATGGTCACATGGCCTTTTTTGATATCACTAAACAATCCAATCTGGCAGGCAAAGCACTAAAGGAACTCCAAATTAGAGAAGATATGGGAATTAATATAGCCTTCATAAAAAGAGGTGGTATTACGATAAACATTCCTGATGGCAATGAACGCGTCTTTCCTGGTGATGAAATTTGTGTAATCGGAACAGACGATCAGGTCCAAATTTTTAAATCCTATTTGGATCAAAATGAAATTGAAGTTCCGGAATCAGTTACCAAAACGGCAATCATATTAAAACAATTAGAATTAAAAAGTGAAGAATTCATCGGAATGAGTATTCGAAAATCGCAATTACGAGAAAAAACGAAAGGACTAATCGTTGGGATTGAAAGAAATGGAAAACGAATCTTAAATCCTAAATCAGAAATAATATTAGAAAAAGAAGATATAATTTGGATTGTTGGAAATGAAGATTTACTAGCTAAACTTGTAGAAAAATAGCTAAACTTACGAAGATTAGCGTCAGCTTTATTGTAAATTCTATTTTTATATTTTTCTTAAAAAACTAAACTTAGAATATAAAAAATTTAAAAAAAGATTAAAAATTTAAAAATAGTAGGACTTTTTTAAGCTAAAAAAAAGCTAAATCTTTGATTCATTAGATCTCTTTTTATAAGAAAAAGATCTATTAAATTTTTAATAGAAAAATTTTGTCTTTTCTGTGAATTCAATATTAATTGGACTTATATACAAATTTTAATTCAGCATTTCAGGTGTTTTTCTTATCTTACCAAGAGTTAAATTAAAACTTAAAACGGACCTTAATCCTAGATTATAAAATCAGAAAACAATTAAAACCACACTACATTATTAAACTCTATGTCAAAAAATAAAATACTAATCTTATTCTCTCATCCATTATACGAAAAATCAAATGCCAATAAGGCTTTAGTCGAAAACATTCCCTTTTCACAACATATTACTTTTCACGATTTGTATGAGGAATACCCCAATTTTGATATCGACGTTCTGAGAGAGCAGGAAATACTTAGTCAACACGATATAATCATCTGGCATCATCCGATGTATTGGTACAGCTGCCCTCCTTTAATGAAACAATGGATCGATATGGTTCTTGAACACGGTTGGGCCTATGGTAAAAAGGGAAATGCCTTAAAGGGTAAAATCATTTTTCAGTTGATTACTACAGGTGGAAACAAAGAAAATTATTGCGAAACAGGTTCCGATCGTTTTACAATTCCCGATTTACTGGAACCCTTTAGTCAAACTTCCAAGGTTTGTAATATGGACTATTTACCTCCATTGGTGTTTCATGGCACGCACAATATGAACCAGGATGATTATGATCGCATTGGTCTAGTGTATAGAAACCTACTGAATTATATGGAAAACAATGATTTGGATACCAACGAAATTTCACAAAGCCATTATCTAAACGATTGGTTTGCCCTAAAAAATAGCTAAACATGGATAACAACTTTCTACTACAAGCAATCATCTACTTGTCGGCTGCGGTGATTTGTGTACCAATAGCCAAAAAACTGGGGCTGAGTTCAATCTTAGGCTATCTATTTGCCGGTATCATCATTGGCCCTTTCGTCCTGGGTTTTATTGGACAAGAAGGACAGGATATCATGCACTTCGCCGAATTTGGTGTTGTAATGATGTTGTTTCTAATTGGGCTTGAACTGGAACCTAGCAAGTTTTGGAAGATGCGAAAATTCATTTTAGGCATGGGATCCCTCCAATTAGTTGGAACAACGCTAGCTTTATTTTTCAGCTGCCTCTATTTTATGGATTGGCCATGGAAAACAACACTCGCCATTTCACTAGCTTTAGCTTTATCTTCTACAGCTATTGTCATGCAGACTTTAAAAGAAAAAGGGCTCTCAAATACTTCCTTGGGTCGCTCTTCTTTTGCAATATTATTATTTCAGGATATTGCGGTAATCCCAATATTGGCCTTTTTACCACTACTAGCTACCACTACTATAGATCCTACAAATGAACTACACCAATCTGTGATTTCAGGATTCTCAAGTTGGTTGCAGACCTTAATAGTAATAGGAATTATATCATCCATATATCTGGCTGGTCGCTATCTTTTTGTTCCAATCCTACATGTCATTGCACGAACAAGACTTCAAGAACTGTTTACCGCATCGGCACTTTTATTAGTCTTAGGTGTCTCTTATTTAATGCAATTAGTTGGATTGAGCCCGGCTCTTGGAGCCTTTATAGCCGGTGTCGTTCTGGCAAATTCCGAATTTAAACATGAATTAGAGGGAGATATCGCACCTTTCAAAGGATTACTTTTAGGCTTATTTTTTATAGGCGTTGGAGCATCCATCAACTTCCAATTGATTATTGAGAATCCAGTTTTCATTTTTGTTTTTGGAGCCGTTCTAACATTGATTAAGTTCTTGGTCTTATTTGGTATTGGAAAAATTTATAAAAAGAAAAACGAAAATAATTTCTTGTTTTCGTTCGGTTTAAGTCAGGCTGGAGAATTTGGCTTTGTAATTCTGAGTTTCTGTATGCAATTGGATATTATTCCAAATAGGTTAGCCAATCAAATGATGGCCGTTATTGCCATAAGCATGGTATCAACACCTTTCCTGTTACTGATTAATGATCGTTTAATTAATCCTAACCTACCCTCTAAAGCAAAATCAAAAAGAAAAGAAAGTGATTTTATTGACGAACAGAATCCTGTAATTATTGCGGGTTTTGGTCATTTTGGAAGCACAGTGGGTCGTTTACTAAAAGCCAATAATGTAAAATCTACCATTTTAGACACCGACTCTGAACGAATAGATGTCTTGCGTAAAATGGGTTTTAAAGTGTATTATGGTGATGCTACCCGTCTTGAATTATTAAAAGCAGCGGGCTGTGAAAATGCCAAGCTTTTTATAGCAGCAATCGATAATCCGACAGTGAACTTACAGGTCATCGAGACCCTACAAAAACATTATCCAAAATTAAAAATTCTTACTCGTGCCCGTAATAGAACGGATGCCTACGAACTTATTGACCTAAAAGTAGATCACATCTATCGGGAAACCCTCTATAGCGCCGTGAATATGGGTGTCGATGCTTTAGTAGAATTAGGCCATCGAAAATATTCTGCCACTCGTCAAGGACAGCAATTTATAAAATATGATGAGATAACCACGCAAAAATTGGCACTGAAACGTCATGATAAAAAAGCCTATTTGGTTACCATAAAAGAGGAAATTGAAATGCAGGAACAGCTTCTGAAAAATGATTTACATTCCCAAATAGCCGCTACAAATCACAGTTGGGACAGTGAGCATCTCAAGAAAAATATTTTAGAATAAATAAATTATACAACCTAAAAAAAGGCCCAACAAATAAATCATCTGTTCGGCCTTTTCTGTATAATAGTGAAGCAGTAAACTATCTTGAATAATTTGGCGCTTCTTTAGTAATCGTAACATTGTGTGGGTGACTTTCATTAATTCCACTAGCGGTGATGCGAACAAAACGACCCGTTTCCTGCAAAGTAGGAATATCTTTAGCACCACAATAACCCATCCCGGCACGAAGACCTCCGATGAATTGTTGCATGCTTTCTTCCAATTCTCCTTTATAAGGAACACGCCCTACAATTCCTTCTGGAACTAGTTTCTTAACATCATCTTCTACATCTTGAAAATAACGATCTTTTGAACCTTCCTGCATGGCTTCAACAGAACCCATACCACGATAAGATTTAAATTTTCTACCTTCAAAAATAATAGTTTCACCAGGTGATTCCTTTGTTCCAGCTAAAAGAGATCCTAGCATTACACAATCAGCACCAGCAGCAATTGCCTTTGGAATATCACCTGTATAACGAATACCACCATCAGCAATAACAGGAACTCCTGTTCCTTTGATAGCTGCTGCTACTTCAAGAACAGCAGAAAATTGCGGAAAACCAACACCAGCCACAATTCGTGTGGTACAAATTGAACCCGGACCAATACCCACTTTAACGCCATCAGCACCATTAGCAACTAAAAACTTAGCAGCTTCTGGAGTAGCTATGTTTCCGACAATCACATCAATTTGCGGAAATTTAGTTTTCACTTCTTTCAAAACATTCACAACTCCTTGAGTATGACCATGAGCAGTATCAATAATTATAGCATCAACACCTGCATTTACAAGAGCTTCTGCTCTTTGAACAGCATCCCCTGTAACACCAATGGCAGCAGCAACTCTCAAACGTCCATAGACATCTTTATTTGCATTAGGCTTCTGTGTTAATTTAGTAATATCTCTGAAAGTAATTAAACCAACAAGCTTGTATTCAGCATTTACAACCGGTAATTTTTCGATTTTATGTCCTTGTAAAACTACCTCAGCCTGCTCAAGAGAAGTTCCTTCTGCAACAGTAACCAGGTTTTGGGAAGTCATTACCTCTATAATTGGTCGGCTACCATTTTTTTCAAAACGTAGATCTCTGTTAGTAACAATTCCTTTTAGAGTTCTATTTTCATCTACAATTGGAATACCTCCAATTCCAAATTCTTTCATCGCATTTTTAGCGTCTGCAACAGTAGAAGTTAATGGCAAAGTAACCGGATCGATAATCATACCGGATTCGGCACGTTTCACCTTTCTTACTTTAGCAGCTTGTTGCTCTATAGTCATGTTTTTATGTAAAACCCCTATTCCTCCTTCTTGAGCCATAGCGATTGCCATAGCACTTTCGGTAACTGTATCCATAGCAGCGGATACTATTGGAACGTTTAAAGTTATATTACGGGAAAATTTGGATTGAATTCGCACTTCTCTTGGAAGTACATTCGAATAATTCGGTACTAATAATACATCATCGTAAGTTAAACCTTCGCCGATAATCTTAGAATTGTGTGCAACCATTGCAATTTGTAGTTATAGTTAAATTGCGTGCAAATATAATGAATTTAAAATAAAAAAAAGTACTATTTTTATATTTAATAACACCGAACACTTTATCCTGAAACGCTTTCTATTTATTTTGATAAACTACCTACTCGGACTAAAAAAAATTGAAATACCATCGCTATGGAAAATACCAATCAAGAATTAAAAGGACTTACAAAGGAAGAAGTCATTTTTTCCAGAGCTAAAAATGGCAGCAATTCCATGGATCATCAATCTAAAAATAATTTTATTGCTTCATTAATTGATTTGATAAAAGAGCCCATGCTTTTGTTACTCCTAGCTGTTACAGCTATCTATTTCATAACGGGCGAATACAGCAATGGAATATTTATGACTGCAGCCATAATCCTGATTACAGCGATTTCACTCTATCAGGAATCCAAAAGCAGAAATGCTATTGAGGCTTTACGAAAATTAACACAACCTAAAAGCAAGGTTATTCGAGAAGGAACAACCATAGAAATTCCCAGTATCGAAATTGTATTGGGTGATTTAATTCAAATTGTAGAAGGCCAATTTATTCCTGCAGATGCTTTAATTCTCCGATCTAATGATTTTTCGACTAATGAATCTATTTTAACTGGAGAATCCCTCGCCGTTTATAAAAATGAAAAAACGAATGAAAATAAAGTTTTTCAAGGAACTATTGTAGCTAGCGGATTAGCAATTTGCGAAGTTTGCGCCATTGGGAACCAAACACAATTAGGAAAAATTGGAACAAGTTTAGCAGCTATAGCACAAGAAGAAACCCCTTTACAAATTCAAATCGGAAATTTTGTTAAGAAAATGTCCTACATTGGTTTTATAGTATTTGCCATTGTTTGGGCAATAAATTATTATAATTCCGCTCATGTCCTAAATAGCTTACTAAAAGCATTAACCTTAGCAATGAGCATTATCCCTGAGGAAATTCCAGTAGCTTTTACCACTTTTATGGCTTTAGGAGCTTGGCGAATGATGAAAATGGGGGTTATCGTTAAGCAAACTAAAACCGTTGAGACGCTGGGAAGTGCAACGGTAATTTGCACGGACAAAACAGGAACCATTACGGAGAACAAAATGAGTCTAGCACAATGGTACACTTTTTCTAATGATACCATCAACAATTATAATAAAGACAATCACCCTCATTTGAGCCAAATCGAGCAGGAATTATTAACGATTGCCATGTGGGCCAGCGAACCGATTCCTTTTGATGCTATGGAAATGGCACTTCATGATGGCTATGCCAAATTTGAAATCCCTGATGAGCGCCCTAATTTTAATTTGGTTCACGAATATCCTTTAAGTGGAAAACCACCTATGATGACCCATGTTTTTGAAGATCAAAAGGGCAATCGAATTATTGCTGCCAAAGGTGCTCCTGAAGCATTAATTGAATTTTCCAATGTGTCAGAATCCGAAATGCAACAGATTTTAGCTGCTATGGATCTAATGGCCAATGAAGGATATCGCATTCTGGGAGTTGGAATGGCTCCCTTTTCAGGAACTGATTATCCAAAAAACCAACAAGACCTCCCTTTCGAATTCAAAGGTTTAGTGGCCTTTTATGACCCACCAAAAGAGAATATCAAAATGGTTTTAGAAACATTCTATACTGCCGGAATTCAGGTAAAAATTGTGACAGGAGATAATGCAGCAACTACAGCTACTATTGCCCGTCAAATCGGTTTTAGAAATGCTGAAAAAGTGCTTAACGGAGATGAACTCATGAGCATGGATGAGCCCACCTTAAAGCAAAAAGTTATGGAAACTACTATTTTTACCCGCATGTTTCCCGAAGCAAAATTGAAGATTATTAAAGCCCTGAAAGAAAACAACCAAATTGTAGCCATGACGGGCGATGGTGTCAATGATGGACCTGCTTTGAAATCGGCGCATATTGGAATTGCTATGGGTAAAAAAGGTACCGAAATTGCCAAAGAAGCTGCAAATCTGATTCTTGTTGATGATGATTTTTCTAAAATGATTGATGCTATTGCCATGGGTCGAAAAATTTATCTGAATCTAAAAAAAGCGATTCAATATATTATTTCGATCCACATTCCGATAATCCTGATTGTATTTACTCCTTTAGCATTAGGATGGATTTATCCTAATATTTTCTCTCCGGTACACATCATTTTTTTGGAAATCATCATGGGTCCTACTTGCTCTATCATATACGAAAATGAACCCATGGAACGCAATTTAATGCTACAAAAACCACGACCTTTTACCACTACTTTCTTTAAGTTTAAAGAAATTGTCCTTAGCATAGTTCAAGGACTTATAATCACTGCAGGATTGTTATTTATATATCAATATTGTATTGCCCTAAGTTATTCAGAGAACTTGACCAGAACTATGGTATTTATTACTTTGATTGCTTCTAATATCTTTTTGACACTTTCCAATAGGTCATTTCACTATTCAATTTTCACGACTTTGAGATATAAAAATAATTTGATCCCAATAATTATTGGTATCACGGTTTCAATCACTGCTTTATTACTATTTATTCCAATATTTGCTCGCTTTTTCGAATTTGAAAAGGTAAATACTATTCAAATTGGATGGAGTATTTTGGTTGGAGCAGGTTCTGTCTTGTGGATCGAGATTTATAAAATCTTTAAAAGAAGGAGGAGCAATAGTCTGAAGTGACTATTCTTTAAAGATAAAATTTAAACCCAATTGAAAGGAAAGACTTCTTGCTTTGCTCAAATCCCGATATTCTAAAAAATTATCAGCCATCACATAAAAATTAACTGGACCAAGTGAACTAGAAAGCCCTAAACCAATATTTCTATACGAATAGGAATCAACTGTATAAGTGGCCTTTAGCTGCAGGGCTTCAACGATTTTTCTTCTGTAATATGCTGTTAAAGCAAACAAGGGCATTCTGGGTGTACTCATCATAAATAATTGAGCACCAACTGCATTTCTATAAACAATTCCAGAATTATTATTCAAGCAATTACAAGCTTCCGCATATTCTTCACCATAGGAATATTCAATTGATGAATTAAATTTAATTGGCCTTAATGTAGTGTAAGAGGTAGCACTTGAATCTAAAGGAATTGCTGATTTAAATTCGCTGAAAGAGTTCGTTGTAAAACTTCCATCAAATTTAGGAAGAATCCCATTTTGTTCATAATAGCCCTTATATTTAAAGATCTTAACTTCTTTAGTGTGACTTACAAAACCAACATCTACAACACTTGCTGTAAATTGAAGATTTGGTTTATGATAATAGGTAATTCCGGCATCAAATCCCAAACCAAGGTTCCCCCCAAACAAAGCCTTTTGCTTGATATCACTCCTCACATCACCATTAAAATTCTTTCTGAATTTAGATAAGCCTGAAGTATTGATCTGTATATCCGAAGAAATAATTTGATTGTAAATAGGTCCTGAAGTAGAAGCGTTGGTATCAGTATAAACATATCCCGAATTATGAGTAGAACTGACATTATAAATACTAGAATATATTTTAGCTCTTAGTCCTACAATAAGATTTTTAGTGATATTTTTATGAATTCCAAAATGCAAAACAGACAGCATTTCTCCTTTCATATTTAAATCATTTAAGTTAAAATAATGAGCCAGATGAGACTGATTTCCATCTAAAGCAAGAATTGCTGGATCTTTTGGCGCATAACCCATCAAATCAAATTCTTGATACATCCCAAAGGAAAGATAGGATTTGTTTTCTTCAGCACCAATACTAAAACCGGCATTCAATATTTCTAATTGTTGATTCACATTTAGATGATCTCGCCTACTGATTGAATTAATAACATTTCGGAATTTCGTATTAAAATCAACACCATTATCCGCAAACAAATCATAAGCTGAAAAACTACTTGAACCTATATTAGCCGAAATACCTGAAAAGAAAGGCATTCCAAAATAGATCTTGTACTTCACATCCGCTCCGGGATTACTCATCAAAGACTGCGGAACTGAAGTGAAATTATATAAAATTTGTTTGTTTTGTGAAAAACAATTTACTGTGGCCGATAAAATAAAGATTAGAAAAACTCTTTTCATTTAATTTTCAAATAAGCCGTTATACCAGATCGTAATTTTAAACTCCCCAAACTAGAAGATGTCAATGTTGGAATTCCTGGATTTAAATGAATCGCGAAAGCTATTTTTCGAGTCTGCTCTAACAAACTAAGTTTTGAACCCGAAAATGTCTCGGTAAATTTAAAGGAGGAACTACTTGCAGGAACGCCGCTAATAATAGTATAAAGTGGATTATCATTAGCATCCAATAGAACAATGTCTATAGAAAATCCTCTATTGATACTGTTCATAATTTCAAAATTGAAATCTGCTTTTAACAAATGATTTGCAAAATTAGGATCGGAAAAAATATCAAAATTAGAGGAAGCAGCAAGCGAGGACTGTTCCACCCCGTTCATATCAAATTGATTGGCTAAGATTTCGAAAGAAGCCAAATTAGAAACAACAACAGGCTCTACTTTTAAAGTATTTACTTGATTAAAATCCAAATTACTGCTACATGAATTAAAGAGAAATACTAAAATCCCAAATACTAAAATCCTTTTTATAAATAATGCTTTCATGACTTTAAAAAAAACGGATTGAAATTTAATACAACAAATAACGATTAAAATTTAATTATAGTATTCGAAAATAATCTTTTTAAGCATACCATAAGTTTTCAATGAAACTCCCTGAATAACTTTGTTGCCTCATTGTAAGCACTTTCAAAACTCATCGGACTTGTCTTGGTATTTTCTTTTAAAGCGGTAAAATAGGACAATAATTTTTCAGTAGGCATGTTGCCTGTCAGTTCATCTTTAGCCATTGGACAGCCACCAAAACCCTGAATTGCTCCATCAAAACGTCGACAGCCAGAGCGATAGGCGGCATCCGCTTTTTCAAACCATTTATCGGGTGTAGTATGCAAATGGGCACCAAATTCAATTGAAGGATATTGTGGAATTAAATTAGAAAATAAATACTTTATAACTTCAGGACTAGAACTACCTACAGTGTCAGAAAGTGAAATTATTTTAACACCCATATTAGATAATTTTTGGGTCCACTCTGCAACTATTTCTACATTCCAAGGATCTCCATAGGGATTTCCAAATCCCATAGACAAATAAGCAACGACTTCCTTATTGTTTTTAGAAGCAATTTCTAAAATTTCTTGAAGTGTTATAATGGATTGAGCAATCGTCTTGTGAGTATTTCGCATCTGAAAATTTTCAGAAATCGAAAAAGGATAGCCTAGATATTTTATTTCAGCATGTTTTGAAGCCAAAATTGCGCCCTGTGTATTGGCTATGATTGCCAATAATTTACTTTGTGTTTGTGATAAATCCAATTGCGCCAATACTTCGGCTGTATCTTGCATTTGAGGAATTGCTTTTGGAGATACAAAACTTCCAAAATCGATACTGTCAAAACCAACTCGCAATAAAGATTGAATGTAGGCCACTTTTTGTTCCGTTGGAATAAAAGACTTAATACCTTGCATGGCATCTCTTGGACATTCAATTATTTTTATTGGCTTCATATAATTTCAAAGATAGGAAAAATGTTCGCGTTTAAAAAGCCAAAAGAGATGCCTGTTTTTTTTTAATATTTACTTAAAATCTTTTTGTTTATGTCCTTTATCAATTGAGGTCCTTCATAAATAAAACCCGTATAAAGCTGTATTAAACTTGCTCCCGCTGCTAGTTTTTCGATAGCATCATCTGCAGAATGAATTCCACCAACACCAATAATAGGAAAAGCTTTATTACTTTTTTCCGAAAGAAAACGGATAACTTCCGTTGACCGTTTTGCTAATGGTTTTCCAGACAAACCGCCCATTTCATTCTTGTTTTCAGATTGCAAACCGTCTCTGTGAATAGTCGTATTGGTTGCTATGACACCTGCAATTTTAGTTTCTTTTACAATATCAATAATATCCAGCAACTGACTATCGGTTAAATCCGGTGCAATTTTTAACAAAATTGGCTTAGCTTTTGGCTTGGCCAAATTCATGTTTTCTAAAGTTTGCAACAACAAAGTTAGCGGTTCTTTATCTTGCAATGCACGGAGATTTGGTGTATTGGGTGAACTCACATTTACTACAAAATAATCTACATAATCATATAAAGCATCAAAACAAATTACATAATCCGTAACTGCTTCTTCATTAGGCGTACCTTTATTTTTTCCAATATTTCCGCCTATTAAAACTCCGGTATTTTTTTTTAATCTTTCCACAGCTTCCAGAACTCCACCATTATTAAAGCCCATTCGATTAATAATCGCCTGATCTTCTTTCAATCGAAAGAGTCTCTTTTTAGGATTTCCTTCTTGACCAACAGGCGTAAGTGTTCCTATTTCAATAAAACCGAAACCAAAATTGGAAAGTTCCTTATACAGTTTTGCATCTTTATCAAAACCAGCAGCCAATCCGACTGGGTTTTTAAATTTAAGTCCAAAAACTTCTCTCTCCAGCCTTTTATCATTTACACCATAAAAAGCACTTATTAAATAGGGAATTCCTGGAATTTTAGAAACAAATCGTATCAGTGAAAAGGTAAAATAATGTACTTCTTCAGGATCAAAAAAGAATAATAGCGGCCGAATTATCAATTTATACATGGTTCTTATTTTGTATGATGCAAAAATAGAATTATCCAGTCAATAATCTAATACCCTGCAAAATAATATTCGAAATAAAATTGCAATAAATACCTTATTAAAGAATTTTGTAACAACTGATTTCTGAAAACTATTAAGCAATTTTTAAAGTGAAATACTCAATAATATTTTGAAATTACCTATTAAATTTCTTAAAAATAAAGTTTATATTGAAAAGACTTAATTATTCGTAATAAATTTAATTTCAGTTAGTTATAAATAAAATATTTACTTTTTTAAACATATTTATTGTAAATTTGAGTAGAGCGAAAAATCAGAAGTTCTATTTTAAATAGAGTCCAATCAACCTCAAAATTTAAAAATAAAATTCAAAGAAAAAGACATCGTTCCTCGGTTGTTCACTTTAAAAAGAACTATTTAAAGAAAAATCAGTGAACTAATTTCAATAAAGGCATTTTTAATTACTACAAAACCCGGAATCATTAATTGGTAACAAAATGAGAAATAAAATGATTTTTAATCCAAAGAATAACTTGTCAATTATTGAACAACAGAAAGACTTTACCGGAACACGATTGGGTCTTTTAAAAACGGAAAGAAGTATGCCCGAAATCCTGTTTATCACCTCTTATCCTCCAAGGGAATGCGGTATAGCAACTTATTCTCTAGATTTAATAAAAGCATTAAATACTAAATTCAGCCGTTCCTTTGATATCAAAATATGCCCGTTAGAAAATGAAAATGAAAAACATCACTATCAGGACGATATAAAACACATCCTCAATACCGATTCCAAGGATTCTTATTTGAAGTTAAAAACGGAGATAAACAGTAATTCTATGATTCAAATGGTTTTGATTCAGCATGAATTTGGACTGTTCCAAAAAAATCAAGAATATTTAATAAATTTTATGAGCTCTTTAAATAAACCAATCATAACCGTTTTTCACACCGTATTACCTGGTCCAGATAATTTGTTTAGAATTAAAGTTCAAGAAATTACTACACTTTCTGAAAATGTGATTGTCATGTCTAATTCAGCTGCGCAACTTCTGAGTTCCGATTATGGAATTGCTTCGGATAAAATTGTAATAATTGCTCACGGAACCCATCTTGTAACCCATTCTGATAAAGAAATACTGAAAAGTAAATACAATTTATCTGGTAGAAAAGTGCTATCAACCTTTGGTTTATTAAGTTCTGGAAAAAGTATTGAAACAACTTTAGAAGCTTTACCTGCCATAATTAGAAAAAACCCAGACGTACTGTTTTTAATAATTGGAATAACCCATCCTTCTGTTGTAAAAAAAGAAGGAGAAAAATACAGAATGCTATTGGAATCCAAAGTGAAGGAGCTTCATATTGAAAAGCAAGTGAGATTTATCAATTCCTTTATTCCTTTGGAGGAACTATTAGAGTATTTGCAACTTACCGATGTCTATTTATTTACATCTAAAGATCCAAATCAGGCAGTAAGTGGAACATTTTCTTATGCCATAAGTTGTGGTTGCCCAATTGTTTGTACACCAATCCCTCCGGCAAGCGAAATTTTAAGAAATAATGCCGGAATAGGAATCGATTTTGGAAATTCTAAACAAGTAGCAAAAGCGGTAATTAGTTTATTAAATGATGATGTTTTAAGAAAAAATATCAGTTCGAACGGCTTGCATCAAATGGCTTCAACAGCTTGGGAAAATGCAGCAATAGCACATGCTTTATTATTTGAAAAGATTGCAAAAAAACCTATTCCATTAACCTATAAAATACCGCCAATTAACTTAAATCATTTAAAAAAATTAAGCACCCGATTTGGAATAATTCAGTTTTCAAAAATAAACCAACCCGATTTAGATTCCGGATATACACTCGATGATAATGCGAGAGCTTTAATTGCAATGGCTCAACATTATGAAATCACAAAAGAGGAGGAAGACTTAAGATCAATAAATACCTACTTTAATTTTATAAAATTCTGCCTTCAATCAGAAGGCTACTTTTTAAATTATGTCGATGAAGGAAAAGCTTTTACCAAACAGAACAATTCTACTAATCTGGCTGACGCCAATGGAAGAGCAATTTGGGCTTTGGGGTATTTAATCTCTTTGCGTGATTTATTTCCAGAAAAAATAATAATTGAAGCCGAACAGATTATTAAAAAGGTGCTTTTCAATGTGAATAAAATTCATTCAACTCGAGCCATGGCTTTTATCATAAAAGGTTTGTATTACAAAAACAAAGGAAAAGAATCCAGTCAGGATCAATTTCTAATCAAAGAGCTCGCCAATAGAATGGTTCAAATGTACAGACATGAAAAAGACGATAATTGGCATTGGTTTGAGAGCTATCTGACCTATGCAAACAGCATTTTATCAGAATCCCTGTTGTGTGCTTGGCTGGCAACTGGAGAATCGGTATATAAAGAAATTGCGAAATCGACTTTTGACTTTTTATTGTCTCTTACTTTCAAAGAAAATTCTATAAAAGTAATATCTAACAAAACTTGGTTACTTAAAAAAACAAATTCGATGTCCGAAATAGCAGAGCAGATTTCGATTGGTGGAGAACAGCCCATTGATGTTGCCTATACTATTTTAGCCTTAAGTAAATTTCAGGATGTTTTTCCAGAGGAAGATTATGGTCTTAAAATGAGATTGGCTTTCAACTGGTTTTTAGGAGATAACCATCTGAACCAAATCATATATAATCCTTGTACAGGCGGTTGTTACGATGGCTTAGAGGAGAATAATGTAAACCTTAATCAAGGAGCAGAATCAACAATAAGTTATTTGATGGCAAGACTTACCATTGAAAAAAGAATTAAAAAAAGAGAACATTTGTTTAAATTAGAGCTTAAAAATGAAGCAGAATTAGCGTGAAATAGCACAAAAAAAATATAATTTAGGAAAAAGAGGAAGTTTTTTTAGACGCTAAAACCAATATGAATTGGCCTTTAAGTGAGTGAATGTTGATCCGACATTCGAGTTAAAAACTATAGATTATCGTCGTCAATTTGCTGATAAAATCCAGTAGGTTTTATCCTCAAATTAACTCCAAAATTATGAAGTAAAAAAACTTCGCTCTCTTCCTTATTGAAACTAAAATTAGTGAAAAATTCAGAAAGTATTAAATTAAACATGCTGGGTTTACCGGTTCTCCATAATCTGGATGAATTTGGCCTGCTTTCTAAAATTTCAAAAAAATGGATTTATCAATTTTCAATACATTCAGAACGCTATTATAAAGAGTATAACATACCTAAAAAAAACGGAAAATTAAGGGCAATTGCTCAACCTAATAAAAAATTAAAAGAACTTCAATATTGGATTTTAGTCCATATCCTTGAAAAATTAAAAGTGTCTGAATCCTGTAAAGGTTTCGAAAAAAGAAGCTCCACACTCGACAACCTAATTCCTCATAAAGAGGCTAATACTATTATGGTTTTAGATTTGAAAGACTTTTTCACTTCCGTAAATGCTATTCAGGTTTATTCTATTTTTAAATCCATTGGTTACAATAATTTAATCGCCACCGTACTTACAAACTGCTGTACTTTCAATGGATATTTGCCTCAGGGTGGACCTTGTTCACCTAAGCTTGCTAATTTAAGTGCTATGAAACTGGATTTGAGAATTCAGGGTTTTGTAAAAAAACGAGCTATCAATTTTACACGTTATGCCGATGATTTATCCTTTTCAGGAAGATATCCTTCTAAAATTGCGAAAATAAAACCTATTATTAAACACATCATCGAAAATGAAGGTTTTGAATTAAATAATTCAAAAACTAGAATAGCAGGTATTTCAAGACAGAAAAAAATTACTGGACTTGTGATTTCAGAATTTAATATTGGAATTGGAAAACAAAAATACAAACAAATACGATCTAAAATTTATCATTTGACTTTGGACAAAGAACAAAAAAATATAAAATTAATAGCCGAAATTAAGGGTTGGTTGTCCTATTTAAATAGTATAGATAAAGCGTCCTTGACAAAGGCTAAAAACTATATTTTAAATTTATCAGAAAAAAATCCAACAAAAATTATTACACATTTATTAGACACTAAAGATGCTGCTCTTTTGAAAAATAAAAGATTAGAAAAAGCGTATTAATTAAAAAAAATGAAAATGAAAAATTCTGAAGCAACTTTGAAACATTTTTACCAACAATTGGGCCAGCTCTTTTATTCCTTGGCTTCAATAGATAAAAAGGTAAATAAAACAGAAATAATTCGACTCAAGCAAATCATTAATCAAGAATGGCTTCCTCTTGAAAATACCTTAGATGAATTTAGTTCTGATGCCGCCTTTCAAATCGAAATTGTTTTCGATTGGCTTGTTGACAATAATTGGAATACTAAGGACGCAATCCCTGAATTCGTAGAATTCAAAAAAGAACATGAAAGCGTATTTACAAATACGATAATCGAATTAATCCTTAAAACTAGCCGAGAAATTGCCAGCTCTTTCAATAACATCAATAAACTAGAACAAGTATTCATTAATCAACTAGATGGAATACTAACCAATTCAACTAATTAAAAAACAAGAAATCATGAAAAAACAAACTGCAATTTGCATTGACCGATCAAAAGCTATTATAGTCACTTTATTCAACGGAGCAGAAAAAGTTGTTGCGATAAACTCCGGCATCGAAAATCGAATTTATCACGATGAGGAAGGGAATAAAGGCACTTTTTCTGGAAGTCATCACTCCAGTAATGAAACACAATTTGAGGAAAGAAAGAAAAATCAGCTCAAAAAATATCTTAATGAGGTTCTTTTGACCATTAAAAACGCGGATGAAATCTATATTTTTGGACCTTCCGAAACTAAAAAAAACTTAGCCGGATTAATTAATGAAGATAAATCCAAAACCCATCCTATTCTTAAAGCTATAGAAACCTGCGAGAGTGGACTGACTACCCACCAAATAATTGCAAAAGCAAAAGATTTTTTCAAGATCAAAGAGCCTCTTTTGTAATTAAATTTAGTGCTTTCAATTATTAAAACTTAACATCAAACCCAAAATCGAATTTGTACCTTTGTTTCATAAAATAAAAATTTATGCAACATATTATAGATCGCTTTATAAGTTACGTTACAATTGACACGGAATCAGATCCAAATTCTAATAGCACACCTAGTACACCAAAACAATTAGTCTTGGCTAATTTATTAGTCAAAGAGCTCAACACTATTGGGATGAAAGAAGTTTCAATAGATTCTAGCGGATATATAATGGCTACTTTGCCCTCTAATGTAGAAAAAAAGGTTCCAACAATTGGTTTTATAGCTCACTTTGATACCAGCCCTGATTTTTGCGGCGCCAATGTTAACCCTCAAATTATTGAGAATTATAAAGGGGACGATATAGTTCTAAATGCTGAACAAAATATTATTTTGTCTCCCAATTATTTTAAAGATTTATTGCAATACAAAGGGCAAACGTTGATTACAACCGATGGAACGACCTTATTAGGTGCCGATGATAAAGCTGGAATTACTGAGATTGTTACGGCAATGGAATATATGGTGCAACATCCAGAAATCAAACACGGAAAAATCAGAG
>CANEZU010000015.1 GCA_947444255.1 Flavobacteriaceae bacterium
CAACAAATCATTTGGACAGATGATGCAACACATACAAAAGTGGAAGAAGCAGGGACTATGAACGTGTTTTTTAGAATAAATGATACTTTATATACTGCACCAATTAGCGAACGAATTCTTGATGGTATCACTCGAAAAAGTTTAATTGATTTGGCTAAAAGAGATGGCATTAAAGTTGAAGTTCGACCTGTTTTAGTTTCAGAATTAGTAGAGGCAGCCAAAAACGGTAGCTTAAAAGAAATTTTTGGAGCTGGAACAGCAGCCGTTGTTAATCCTATAATTGGATTTTCTTATCAAGATATATACTATGAACTACCTAAATCAGAGAAATCAGTTGCATTAGAATTAAAAGAGAAGCTGACTCATATTCAATACAACATGTCAGAAGACACTTTTAAATGGACTGTTAAAGTATAGTTTTATTAACCTCCGTATTGTGTTTTAAAAATTGAATACGGAGGTTAATTTTATTTAAGTATTTTAGAGAAATCTGGTTTAAAATAATTAGGTCCTTTCATAACTTTCCCATCTTCTCTATAAATTGGATTCCCATCAGGATCTAGTTTACTCATATTACTTCTCTGTATTTCGTCAAAAACGGCTTCAATTTTATCTTGCAAACCATGTTCAATGATGGTCCCGCAAAGTATATACATCATATCACCAAGTGCATCGGCAATTTCGACTAAATCATTATTTTGAACCGCTTCTAAATATTCTTCGTTTTCTTCTTTCATCAAATTATAGCGAAGTAAATTTTTATTTTCTCCTAAATTTGACAAAGGTGTTTCACTGAATCCTATAGCAAATGCCTTGTGGAATTTCTTTACAGCATCGATTTGTTTTTCCATATAAATTTTATTTAATTAATGATGCAAAATAGCAACTTTAGCTCACAATTGATTAAATTTGTTTAAAATATTTTAAAATTATGTTTAGCACTGGACAATGGGTTTTTGCAGGTTTATTTTTAATTGCATTTGTTATCGCTACAATTTTTTCCTATCGGAAAGACATTTTAATACATCAAAAATTTTACAAAGGAAGTTATAAAGTTTTAATAGCTTTTCTAGTGTTTATAGCTATGTTATTTGTAATTAAAATATTTTTTAAACGTTAAGATCATATAATTTAGAAGTCTAATCTAATTTTATTTCATAGTATTACACTTATCTTTACAATCATAAATAGATTAGATTATGAGAATTCTTAAATATATTTTCCTTTTAATTTTATTAGCTACTTTCGCATTATCTGTATTTATTGCTACTCAAAAAGGCGATTTTTATGTTGAAAGATCTATGATTATAAAATCTCCAAAATCAACCGTTTTCAATTTTGCTAATGATTATAGAAATTGGAAATCATTTGCTTCTTGGATAAAAGAAGACTCAAAAACAGAATTTACTTATTCTCGAGATTCAATTAAAAAAAACAGATCATTTTCATGGGTAGGAACCAAGGGAAATGGTGATGTAAAAACATTTTTAATAAAATACGGCGACAGCATTATCCAAAATATGAATTTTGATGGTACAAATTATCAATTAATTTGGTTTTTTAAAGATACTATAGGAGGAACTAAGGTTAGATGGAAATCTAAAGGCAATATGAGTTTTAAGTTTAAAATCAACTGTGCTTTAAATGGAGGTGCGGATAAAGTAATTGGCAATATGCTAGAAAAAAGTTTATTGAATTTAGATAAGTCACTTACTTATGAAATGGATACTTATGCTATAAATGTGAATGGTGTATTTAAAAAATTAGGTTGTTATTATATGAATCAAACGATAACAAGCAAAATATCAAATGTTCCAAAAAACTTAAGTATTATGATTCCTAATCTTGTTAGTTTTTTTAAGAAAAACAACATTGAGATGAAAGGAAAACCCTTTGTGATTTATCACACTTATGATTTAACAAAAGGAATTACTAAATTTTCAGTTTGTATTCCCATAAAAGAACAGATTTTTACAAGTCCTGGCAGTGATATAACTTCTGGTAAATTAAATCCTTTTCAAGCCGTAAAGACTACTTTAATTGGTGATTATTCTCATACCAAAGAAGCTTGGGATAAAACCAATAATTACATTTCCAAAAATAGTTTATCTCGAGATACCGAAATTTCTAATTTAGAAATATACATTGAAAGTTTTGAGCAAATAGCAAATCCATCTAAATGGAAAACAGAAATATACATTCCTGTAAAATCAAAAATTGCTGCTGTTGCAAAACCTACAACAAGTACTAGCCAGCCAATCAGTACAACAGAAAACCAATCTGAAGAGCCATTGCAAAACTAATTTCAATTATGAAATTAAACCTTTTCTTTCAGATTCATTCTAATTGAAAATATTTCTTTGGGAGAAACCGATTTCATATTAAAATTATTAAATCCGAAAACGCAAAATGAAGCGTTTAAAAAACTCTTGTCAGAGTATCAAAAACCATTATACAATCATATTCGAAATATCGTATTAAATCACGATGACACTGATGATGTACTTCAAAATACTTTTGTAAAAGTTTTTCAATATCTTAAAACATTTAATGGTGATAGTAAATTATTGTCATGGATCTACCGAATTGCAACAAATGAAGCATTAACCTTTCTAAAAAACAAAGCCAAGCGAAATGGTATCAGCAGCGAATCTATGCAAAGTAAAATAGTTGACAACTTAGCTGCCGACTCCTATTTTGATTCTAGTGGAATTCAACTAAAACTACAACAAGCAATTAATGAATTACCAGAAAAACAACAATTGGTTTTTAAAATGAGATATTTTGAAGAAATTAAATACGAGGATATGTCTGAAATTTCAGGAACTTCTGTTGGTGCATTGAAAGCTTCTTACCATCATGCAACAAAGAAAATTGAAATTTTTATGACTAAGGATTAAACCTTTCGATTAATAAATAGTCTTATGAGCATGAATAAATTTAAATTAGATAAAGAACCTAAAATTGATTCAGGATTTAAAATTCCTGAAAATTACTTTGAAACTTTCTCTAAAAAAATACAAATACAACTTCAAGAAAAGGAAACTAAAGTTGTTCCGCTAATTAGCAAAAGAAAAAAATGGATTATGGCAGTTGCTGCAATTTTAATTTTAGCATTAATGATTCCGGTTTACAATAAAATTGAAGCTTCTAAAATCGAATTAGACGAAACTACATTAGAAGATTATATAACCGATCAAACTTCCATAAATCAATATGACTTGGTAAGTCTATTAGAAGAAGAAGATATTCAAAATATTAAAGTAGAACTTCCCATAGAAAACGAGACTATAGAAGAACTTTTATATTCTAATTCTAACATAGAGCATTACATAATAGAATAAATCCCAATTAATTTTAATAAAATTAAAAAAAATGAAACATTTAAAAATACTCACTTTCTTTTTTCTTCTTATATCAATCAATTTTTATGCTCAAGATGGAAAAATGAGAGAAAAAAAAGAACAAGTTCAAGCTTTGAAGGTCGCCTTTTTGACAAGTGAATTATCTTTATCAAGCGAAGAAGCTGAAAAATTCTGGCCTGTTTATAATGATTTTGACAATAAGCAATTTGAATTAAGACATCAAAAAATGAAAGTTTTTATGAAACGCATGAACGACGGATCTATTGATCAAATGTCTGAAAAAGAAGCTACTGCTTTTTTAATTCAGATAGATAATAACGAAGACGAATTATATCAAATACGAAAAAAATTTGTTGCAAATTTAAAAGGCATAATAAGTCCTATTAAAATAATTAAACTAAAAAAAGCAGAAGAAGATTTCAATAGAAAGCTTTTGAAACAATACAGAGATAAAGGACCTAGTAAATAGAATATTTATTTTACAGTATTAAAATGAATTCGAATGATTTTATTTCTTCCAGCTGCAATAGCAACATTCTCATTTTCGAATCGAATTGTATATAAATCGGGATCTTCTAGTATTTTTTTCCAAGTTTCACCAAAATCAAAAGAATAATAAACCCCGGAAGTTCCTACAGAAACTAATTGTTTTCCTTTTTTATTGGGAACAAACTGTACACAAGATGCATAACCAAAAGCATGGTTAATTCCTACTAATTCCCAGGTTTTACCCCCATTTACTGTTCTTATTTTAGAATTCAAATTATCGTTTTGATTATCGTAGTTCCCTCCTACTGCAAAACCAGTTTTTTTGCTATAAAAATCAGCAGAAAAAATACCACTCATAGCAGATCCTTGAATAATTGGTGTATCAAAAACTTTCCAAGATCTTCCTTTATCTTTGGAATAAAATACTCTTGATTTTTTTCCGCCAGATACAACCCATGTCTTACTTTCTTTTATTATAATATTAGTGTTACTTGCTGCAAAAGCAGCTTCACCTTCCTCAACTTTTGATAAATTGAAACAACTTAACTTTTTCCATAAATTACCACCGTCTTTGGTAATAATTACAGAAAGGCAATTATCAATTGGATCACCAATGGCGATACCTTCTTTATCGTTCCAAAACTGCATACTATCATAAAATACTCTTTTGTTTTTTTCATAATACACTATTTTAGGAATCTTTGTATCTTTAGAAATCTTATATATCCTTGCCGGATTACCAACATTCAAGACAAAAATGCTGGCATCGGTTTGCGCTATACTTCTAAACTCGGATTGTAAACTATCCTGATTAATTACAGCTTCAAATTTTTGTTTATTAATTAGATTAACAAAACCAAATCTACCCTTATCAGCTGAATACCATACCGATTTTTTGTCAAATAAAATTGCTCTTATACTAATGGAATCGTTTAGGATTGTATCTACTTTAATGGATAAATATTGGTTTTGACTTCTAACATTTTCTTTTGTTTTAAGCGATATACAACCAAAGAAAACATTCAGAAGAACAAGAAATAAGATTAATTTTTTCATAACTAAAGAAATATTTAATAAGCCAATTTACAACAATTATAAAAGAATTAACAAACCTAAAAAATAGATTTATTTTAATGGCATAGTAATTGAATTATCAGAAAAATAAGAGCTAAAATTTGATTTATAAAAAAGAATATTAACCTAATATCTTGAATTATGAAAACCAAAACAATCCTTTTTGTACTATTCTCAAGTTTGTTGTCTGCATATGCTCAAAATAGAACAAAAGTCAATTCCACAAGTTCAGAAATTAGTGATAATCTAGATTTAAGAGCTATTGCTTCCATTTTTGGGAAAGCTGAAAATTTAGATGATTTTGAAAGGCAATTAAATGATCCTGAAATTCAAATATCAAATTTGGATTTAAATAACGATAATGAAGTAGATTATTTAAGGGTCATCGAATCTGTTGAAAGAAATACACATTTAATCATCATACAATCTGTTTTGGGACGCGATTCCTTTCAGGATGTTGCCACCATTGAATTAGAAAAAGATCGTAATAATAATGTTTCCGTTCAGATTGTTGGTGATGTCTATATGTATGGTGATAAATTCATTTACGAGCCCATCTATCAACACACCCCATTTTTATACTCTTCTTTTTGGAGATCCAACTATAATCCGTATTACTCGAGTTGGTATTGGAATAATTATCCAACTTACTACAATACTTGGAGTCCATTTCCTGTTTTTAGATATCGAAACAAGGTCAATTTAATTATTGATAATGATAATCACTATAATTATGTCAATGTTAGAAACAGTAGAATAGCCATTAATTTACATGATCGAATAAGAGAAAATCAATATGAAAGACAATATCCAAATCGTTCGTTTGCTAAAAGAAATTCAAATTATAAAAACAGACAAGAATTATATCAAGACCAAAAAATTAGATTTGTAGAACCTCGAAATAGGGGTAATAGGAATAGATTTGAAATTTCAGAAAATAACAGAGCAAATACAAGATTAAATAATCCAGCACAAAATCAGGTAAATCCAAGGCAAGAAAGAAGAATAAATTCTATGAATTCAGTTTCAAGTACCGATAATAGCACAAACTCAAATAGAGAGAATACAGCCTCAAGATCCGAAGCAAATTGGAGAACAAAAACAAATGACTCCAGAAAAAATAATGAAACTAATTCTAATTCTCAAAATAACACTCCACAAATTAGACCTGAAATAGGTAGAACAAGAACTAATCTTAGACCCGATAATTCTCAAAATAGAAATCTTAAAACAGACAAAGACAGCTCAAATCGGGGATTGAGATAAGTAAGTCCAACTACAACAATTAATAAAATAACAAACTAAAAGTCTTTTTACTAATTGTTGTAAAATTAAGTGAAAAAATATTTTGTGACAATTCATAATAAATATATTTAAAATGATAAATTTGTGGCCTTATTAATATTTTTATATGGGCTCTAATCATAAAGGTCTTCACAGTAAATTAACTTTAGGTGGATTATTAATTACTTTAGGAATTATTTACGGAGATATTGGAACTTCGCCTTTATACGTAATGAAGGCTATTCTAGGAGTTCATACTATAAATGCAGACATTGTTTTAGGCGGTGTGTCTTGTATTTTTTGGACATTAACCTTACAAACGACTATCAAATACGTTTTAATTACGCTCAGCGCTGATAATCATGGTGAAGGAGGGATTTTTGCATTATATGCTCTAGTCAAAAGAACCAAAGTTAAATGGCTAATTATTCCAGCTATTATAGGAGGAAGTTCCCTACTTGCTGATGGAATTATCACACCTCCAATATCCGTTTCCTCAGCAGTTGAGGGTATACGGACATTTTACCCAACCATAAACACTGTTCCAATTGTAATAGGAATATTATTTGCACTATTCACTATTCAACAATTTGGAACAAAATTAGTAGGGAAATTCTTTGCTCCAATGATGTTAATTTGGTTTGGAATGCTTGGTATTCTTGGTTTTCTACAAATGCTTAATCATATGGAGGTTGTCAAAGCTATTAATCCCTATTATGCTTATCATTTATTATCTATTCATCCAGAGGGGTTTTATGTATTAGGATTTGTTTTCTTGTGCACAACTGGTGCCGAAGCTTTATATTCTGACATGGGCCACTGTGGTAGAAAAAATATTAGAATTAGCTGGATTTTTGTAAAAACCACTTTAGTACTGAATTATTTTGGACAGGCAGCTTATTTAATTCAGCATGAAGGAGAAACGCTTTATAGTTTAGGAGGAAAATACGGAAACCCATTTTATTTAATTATGGCCGACTGGTTTCAACCAATAGGTATTGTAATTGCAACTCTTGCAGCGGTTATTGCTTCACAAGCACTTATCAGCGGTTCATTTACTTTAATAAATGAGGCTATGAGATTAAATTTCTGGCCTAAAGTAAAAATCAAATATCCAACAGAATTAAAAGGCCAGTTATATATTCCTTCTATAAATTGGTTGCTTTTTGTAGGATGTGTAATGGTAGTACTACATTTTGAAGAATCGAGTAACATGGAAGCTGCCTATGGATTGGCTATAATTCTATGTATGATTTCGACTACGCTACTTCTTACCTATTTCATGGTCATGAAAAGGGTTTCTTGGTATATAATTACGCCATTAATTTTAATTTACCTCATTATAGAAATAAGCTTTTTAATAGCAAATCTAAAAAAATTTCCTCACGGTGGTTATGTAACACTTTTCATTGCCTTAGTTTTAATTAGCATAATGACTACTTGGTTTATGGCCAAAAAAATTAACAAAAATTATACTAAAATTGTAAAAATTGATGATTATAAAAAAGTACTTGCTGAGTTAAGTGTTGACTTATCGATTCCTAAATATGCAACTCACTTAGTTTACATGACTAATGCAGGTCGTGTTGATGAAATTGAAGAAAAAGTAATGTATTCTATCTTACAAAAAAGACCCAAAAGAGCCGATTTGTATTGGTTTGTCCATGTAAACATTTTGAATGAACCCTACCGTACCGATTATAAAGTAACCGAAATAATCAAAGATGATTTATTCAGAGTAGATTTTAATTTAGGTTTTAGAGAACCTACTAAAATCAATTTAATGTTCAAGGAAGTATTAAAAGATATGGTCAAAAACGGAGAGGTTGATGTTACTAGTCGCTATGAATCATTAAATAAAAACAATATTATTGGTGACTTCAAATTTGTATTATCTGAAAAATTCTTGTCAAATGATAGTGATTTGGTTTGGCATGAGAAGGTAATTATGAATACTTATTTCCTCATAAAAAAGTTCAGTTTGTCTGAAGAAAAAGCTTTTGGATTGGATAGCAGCTCCGTTAAAATTGAAAAGTTTCCAATGGTACTTCACCCACCAGGCAAAATATGTTTAAACCGAATTCATTAATATCTAAAAAAAACACTGCTACAAACAGTGTTTTTTTTTGTTGTTTAAATTGGACTTTAAACAAATAACAATAAATTCCTAACATTCCTCTTTAAATACTACCTTTGCACCTCAATTACAAAAAATGAGATTACACAGAAATTTAGTTTATACCACAATCGATTCTTTGAATGCGATTTTCAATGAAGGAGAATATGCCGACAAAGTAGTGGCTAGAGCACTAAAAAAAGACAAGCGTTGGGGAAGTTCTGACAGAAAATTCGTTGCCGAAACTATATACGAAATAGTTCGATGGAAACGATTATATGCGGAAATTGCAGAAGTAAAAGAACCTTTTGACAGAGATAATATCTGGAGAATGTTTGCAGTTTGGGCTATTTTACGAGGATTTCCTATTCCAGATTGGAGACAACTAGAAGGTACGCCTGAAAGAAAAATTAAAGGTCGTTTTGACGAGCTTTCAAAAGTTAGAGCCTTAAAAGAATCTATTCCAGATTGGATGGATGAATTGGGAGTTAAAGAATTAGGCGAACAAGTTTGGGCTAAAGAAATAGCAGCTCAAAATCAACCTGCAAAAGTAATTTTAAGAGTAAATACGCTAAAAACAACTAAAGAAATACTCCATGCTACTTTAATGGATTTGAATATTGAAACTGAATTCTTGAAGAATCAACCTGATGCTTTGGTTCTAAAAGAAAGAGCGAATGTCTTCATGACTGATGCTTTTAAAGCGGGTTTCTTTGAAGTTCAAGATGCCAATTCACAATTAGTAGCGGCTTTCCTAGATGTAAAACCAGGAATGCGCGTTGTAGACACTTGTGCCGGAGCTGGCGGAAAAACATTACACATTGCTGCCCTTATGGAAAATAAAGGACAATTGATCGCAATGGATTTGTATGAAAGCAAATTAAAACAATTAAAATTAAGAGCCAAAAGAGATGGCGCATTCAATATAGAATACAGAATTATAGATTCTACTAAAATCATCAAGAAGTTACACGAGAAAGCAGATCGTGTTTTAATTGATGCTCCCTGTAGCGGATTGGGTGTTCTGAAAAGAAATCCAGATGCTAAATGGAAATTACAACCTGAATTTATTGATAATATTCGTAAAATTCAATCTGAAGTTCTTGAAAGTTATTCTAAAATTGTAAAACCCGGAGGAAAGTTAGTTTATGCAACTTGTTCGATTTTACCTTCCGAGAATCAAGAACAAATTGCTCGATTTTTGACTACTGATATTGGAAAACAATTTAATTTTATAAAAGATCAAAAAATATTAGCTTCAGAATCTGGTTTTGACGGTTTCTATATGGCATTATTGGAACGTAAAGAAACAGTAGAAAAAGTTCAAAGTTTAAAAAATTAAGTAAAAAACAAAAATCTTTTAGTTTAAACAGTGATACTATTAACAAAAAAGTCCTCGTAATTCGAGGACTTTTTTTGTTGATATTCTTTTTCTCTTTAAACCAAAAAAAAATCTAAACTTTTAATTTAGTCATTCATAGAAATCAAAAACTCTTCGTTATTTCTAGTTTTTTTAAATCTATCGTTTATGAAATCCATCGCTTCAACAGGGTTCATATCAGAAAGATACTTTCTCATAATCCACATACGTTGCAAGGTTTTTTCGTCTAATAACATATCGTCTCTTCGTGTACTTGAAGAAGTAAGATCAATTGCAGGGAAAATTCGTTTGTTAGCAATTTTTCTATCCAATTGCAATTCCATATTTCCAGTACCTTTAAATTCTTCAAAAATTACTTCATCCATTTTTGAACCAGTTTCGGTCAATGCTGTAGCAATAATACTTAAAGAACCCCCATTTTCAACATTACGAGCAGCACCAAAGAAACGCTTTGGTTTTTGTAAAGCATTTGCGTCAACACCACCACTTAACACTTTTCCAGAAGCCGGTTGAACCGTATTATACGCTCTAGCAAGACGAGTAATCGAATCTAAGAGTATAACTACGTCATGACCACATTCTACTAAACGTTTGGCTTTTTCTAGAACAATATTTGCAATTTTTACATGTTCCTGTGGCTCTCTATCAAAAGTAGATGCAATAACTTCGCCACGAACACTGCGTTGCATATCGGTAACCTCTTCAGGTCGTTCATCAATCAAAAGAACAATTAAATAAACTTCAGGATGATTCGCCGCTATTGCATTTGCAATTTCTTTCAATAACATTGTTTTACCGGTTTTAGGTTGCGCAACGATCATTCCACGTTGTCCTTTTCCTATAGGTGAAAACAAATCAATAATACGAGTAGAAATCGTACTTTGTTTTTCAGCTAATTTGAATTTTTCAGATGGAAAAACGGGCGTTAGATGTTCGAAAGAAACACGATCACGTACTACTTGCGGGTCATGTCCGTTAATTTTTAGGACACGTACTAATGGAAAAAATTTCTCTCCTTCTTTTGGAGGACGAACCACACCTTTTACAGTATCCCCTGTTTTCAAACCAAACAGTCTAATTTGAGAAGTTGACAAATAAATATCATCTGGTGATGCCAAATAATTATAATCTGATGAACGTAAAAAACCATATCCATCCGGCATCATTTCAAGAACGCCTTCACTTTCAATTATTCCGTCAAATTCAAAATCAGCATCTCTAAAATTACTTTTTTTATTTTTAAAGTTTGGATTTTGATTTCCATTTGCAATTCCATTTTGATTTGGATTTGCGTTTTGTTTATGAAGCTGATTTGGATTTATCTTTTTTTCAACAACTTTAATTTCTAAATTCTCCTCAGAACTAACTACTAAGTTAGATTCAGTCGATTCTAAAGCTTCTACAGGCAAAGCTTTTTCAGCTTTTATTGCGATTTTCTTATCGTAATCAGATTTTTTAAATTTTATTGCTTTGGGAACCGAAATTTCTTCAATTACTGGAATTGATTCAACAATAGCTTCTTCGTGTACTGGTTTTACTGGGGTTGGCGCTTCTTCAATATCAGAAAAAAGGGATTCCACTTTCTTTTTTTGAATTACAGGCTTTTTTTCAATAGCCATACGGGCTCTTTTGGGCTTTTCCTCGATAGATTCGATTTCCTTCACTAAAGGTTCTTTCTCTTGACTCAAAGCTTGTTTTTCCAAAATTTGTGAAACTAGAACGTCTTTTTTCACTCCGGTAAACTTTATGATTTTAGCTAATTTAGCTATTTCTTGAAGCTCAGCTAGCTTCATTTCTTTTAAAACAGAAATATCAAACATGAATGTTATTTGAATTAATTGATATGGTAAATGATATAAACGTGTAGTTTTATTTTAATCTTATGAACGACTCGCAAAATGAAGTACTTACGAATTTATAATGCAATAATACGAATAAAATTTAGGATACAATAGTATTTTAAAAAAAGAAAATATATTTTTGTAAAAGAAAATACAAAAAATGATTCAAAGGATTCAAACAATATATTTAACAATAACATTAATTGCAAGTGGGGTTTTACCTTTTATATTTCCGTTGTGGATTATGAGCGATGGTAAAGAATTCTATTTTATGAAGAATGAATTCTTTGTTATTTTATTTGGATTGAGTACTTCATTTTCACTAATGAGTATTTTATTTTACAAAAAAAGACAACTTCAATTTGTTTTAGGCAGATTGAATATCATATTAAATTTAATTTTATTAGGATTATTTGTATATCGATCACTAAACTTATCTGGAGAAACTATTTTGGTTTCAGAGAAGGGTATTGGGATGTTTCTACCTATTATTTCTATCGTTTTTTTAGTATTGGCCAACAAAGCCATAAAGAAGGATGAAGATCTCGTAAAATCTGCAGATCGATTGAGATAAACCTATAAACTTAGTTTATTAGTGCGAAGAAAAACCTGAACATAACGTTCGGGTTTTTTTTGTATGTAGCACTAAATTAAGCTTTTCTACCTCACTAAATTTAGTGATACAAAAAATCCTTATTTAGTGATGCTTTCCTTAAAATTTAAGTTAAATTTGGGAAAACTAATTCTACGATGGAGAAGAATATTCAAATCTATATTGCCGATGATCATCAAGTACTTATTGAAGGGATCAAGGCTGTATTAAAAACCAACAAGAATTTTGAAGTGGTTGGCTGGGCCTTAAATGGCGTGGATCTAATTACGAAAGTGGAAGAATGCAAAGCCGATATTCTTATAATGGATATCAATATGCCTGAAAAGGATGGTTTAGAAGTTCTAAAAGAATTTGCCTTAAAAAAGAGATCTTTTAAGATCATAATCCTATCAAGTTATGACGATTTAAAATTAGTACGAGAAGTTATGAATCTTGGTGCTCAGGCTTATCTTACAAAACAATGTGTAGGTGAAAATATTATTGAAGCTATACAAGAGATAGAAAATGGTGAAGAATATTTTTGTAAATCAATTCGAGAAAAAATATTTAATTCATTCATACAAAATAATCAAAAGAAAAATCCTCAAGACTCGAAACTAAATATTCATCTAACAGAGAGAGAACTGGTGATTATAAAATTGATCTCATTAGAATTAAGCGGAAAAGAAATCAGCGAAAAGTTATTCATTAGTACCAATACAGTGGAAACCCATCGTAAAAATTTATTGAAAAAACTTCACGTAAATAGTTCTGTTGGTTTAGTAAAATATGCCATTAAACACCAATTGATAAAAATTTAACAATACCTAAATTTTAATATAAAAGCACTTTATCTTTATAACATTGTTTTTAAAACATTTTACAAATTGAAAAATAATAAAACTCTTTTTAGGTTTTTCACTTTAGTATTATTTTGTTTGGCATTTCAAATTTGCTTTTCAAATAATAGTTTAAAGGTAGATTCTGTAGCTATTTACACCAAAAATAATCAATATGAAAAGGCTTTACTTTTTGCCAAAAATCGCTCAGCAAATTTCTTAAATCATAAAGAGTATTTAAAATACAGCGAAACAAACATCCAGATATCCGAAATATACAATCTAATTAACGAGAAAGAGAAAGCATTAAAAGTTTTATTTGATGTCATTAAGACTTTACAAAAAAAAGAGGTAGTTGGAAAAATTATAACATATAGGAAAATTGGAGCAATTTACACTTCACTTACCAAATACGAAAAAGCAAAAAAGTATTATTATCTTGCTTTAAGTAATGCTAAAAAAAGCAAAAATGATAGTTTAATTGGTAGGTTAAATCAGCCTTTATATAAAATTCATAAATTGTTAAAATCAGATAGTGCAACTTACTATCTTAAAAAAACAATGGAATACAATAAGAGAATTGGTGACGATGGAGACCTTTCTACAGCCTATAATAATTATTTTTTTCACCATGTTTACCGTCGTGAATTTAAAATTGCAAAAAAATATCTGGATAGCACACTCTATTTCGCAAAGAAATCAAAAATTAAAAACAAAATATTAATTGCGCTTACCAATGACATTTACTACAAATTAGAATTTGAAAATAATTTTTTAGCAAGTAAAAAAATATACCAGGAAATTTTCAAATTAAAAGGAAATGACACCTTATCGTCCGAAGCAATTCAACTTTATTATGGGTATGCTTTTGTTTTAAAAAATTTAGGGGATTTCAAAGAATCAAATAAATATTTAGACAAATACATTCAAATTAATAGCGTACTATTTGACACAAAAAATAATAATGCTATTCGTGATGTCGAAACTAAATATCAAATTGAAAAACTGGAAAACGGATATAAAGCAAAACAAATCTTGCTTGAAGAGACACAAACGAAAAATCAGAAAATATTTTTTATCATCATTGGTTTCTTGGCTTTTTTATCTATTCTAATTTACTTTTTTTATCAGATTTCAAAATTAAAGCAGAAAAATAAATTAAAAACGATTCAAGGTCAGATTCAACAAAACATCATTAATGCAACTTTGGATGGACAAGAATTGGAAAGAAAAAAAATAGCAGGTATTTTACATGATAATATTAGTGCCCAATTAACCTCAGCTAGTTTGCATTTATCGGCTTATTCGGCTATAAATAAAATGGAATCTGAAGAAATCAGCAAAACTAAAATAATTCTAAAAGAAGCTCATGATACTGTTAGAGATCTATCCCATGAATTGCTCCCTACTCTTCTGGATAAATTTGGATTATTTTATGCTTTGAATGATTTATGCGAAAAAAATTCAAATTCTTTAATCCATTTTGAATATTCGAATACAATTGATCAAAAAGACAGGTACAACAAAGAATATGAAACAAAAGTATATTATATTGTTAGCGAACTTTTTAACAATATTCTAAAGCATGCAGATGCAAGTTTAGTAGATCTAATTATTGAAGAGATTAATAACGATCTAATTATACATATTGGCGATAATGGAAAAGGATTTTACTCCAATAAATCAATATCTTCTGAAGGTTTTGGATTAACCCAAATAAGAGCTCGTGTGTCGAAAATGATCGGAACCTTTATAATTTCATCTAAAATCAATTCGGGTACATCACTGCAATTAAGACTTCCAATTCCAGAATAATTTATTCTTTCTTCTCTATTTCAATAATTTCAAGATCCTTGATTTTATCCCCGTCAATTATAAATCGCAACATAGTTCGCACCTGATGAAATCCACTTTTTCCAGCAGCTCCTGGATTCATATGTAATAAATTATTTTTCTTATCATAAATCACTTTTAATATATGAGAATGACCACAAATAAATAATTTAGGAGGATTATTTTCCAGTTCAGCTCTTATACTTGGATTGTATTTACCAGGATATCCACCAATATGAGTAATCCAAACATCCACATCTTCACATTTAAATCGGTTGTGTAAAGGAAATTCTAATCGCGCTTTATCATCGTCAATATTTCCAAAAACCGCACGCAAAGGTTTGAGTCTTTTTATAGCATCCGTAACAGATAAATCCCCAATATCGCCGGCATGCCAAACCTCATCTGCCTGATTTACGTATTTCATAATCGTATCATCCAAATGACTGTGCGTGTCAGAAAGCAAAAGAATTTTCTTCATTTTATTAGGAGCTTTTCCTGCTATTCACTTCAATCTTATTTTTGCAGCCTGCGATGCATGCTTGCAATAATAAGGATTTTCGTTGCTATCAGGGCTAAGGTTTCCCGCAAAATTAGACATTCCTTTTCCAAATAAAAAATCATTTACCATGGTTTAATTTCAAAATAAAAAACACTAAAAACAGTCTGAAAATTAAACCGCATATTAACATTATGTTAGAGCTTGAAATTATAAAATTCGTTCATTATTAAGTATATTTGCAAATTCAAAAAAGATAAAATTGCGCTTCTTCGTCAAATTTTCATATAACGGAACTAATTACCACGGATGGCAATACCAACCTAACGCATCTTCTGTACAAGAAACTTTAGGCAAAGCTTTTTCGGTAATTTTAAATTCAGAAATCAACTTAATGGGTGCTGGTCGAACAGATACTGGAGTACATGCAAAAATTATGTTTGCCCACTTTGATTCATCTTTGCAATTTGATGCTAAAAATACGGTTCATAAACTCAATTCTTATCTTCCAAATGACATTGTTGTTTCGCAAATAATTTCTGTTGCAGATTCTGCACACGCTCGTTTTGATGCTTCAAAAAGAACCTATGAGTATCACATTCATACTTTTAAAGATGTTTTTTTACAACAACAAAGCTGGTATTATCCTCAATCATTAGATTTAGATTCGATGAATAAAGCAGCCGAATTACTTTTAAATCATACTGATTTTCAATGTTTTTCAAAAGTTCATACCTCGGTAAACACATTCAATTGTAAAATAACGGAGGCCTTTTGGATAAGAGAAAATAATAGCTTGATTTTTACAATATCAGCAGATCGTTTTCTTAGAAATATGGTTAGATCAATTGTAGGATCTTTAATAAAAGTAGGTTTAAATCGGATTTCTCTCGCCGATTTTAATTCCATAATTGAGAGTAAAGACCGAAGTGAAGCTGGTTTTTCAGTTCCGGCTCACGGTTTGTATTTAACTGAAATAAAATATGATTATTTATAGCAGTCGGGACTATTTTAGAATTTAAGCCTCTAAAATCCCAAATCTTAAATTAAAACATGAAAGCAAAAGCATTCGATATAAAAGTATTCAAACGAATTTTAGAATACACCAAACCTTATAAATGGCGTTTTAACGGAGTTATACTGTTCGCTATATCCCTATCCGTTTTCGCGGCTTTACGTCCGTATTTACTGAAACAAACTGTTGATGGTTATATAAAAACAAGAGATGCAGACGGACTTTTATTCTATGTCACCATCATGGGAATTGTTCTTTTATTAGAAGTTTTTTCTCAATTTTACTTTGTTTTTTGGGCCAACTGGCTTGGACAAGATATCGTTAAAGATATCCGTACCAAACTATTCAAACACATGTTGAGTTTTAGAATGAAATACTATGATAATGCGCCAGTAGGACAATTGGTGACCCGATCTGTATCTGATATAGAAGCCATCGCACGTATTTTTAGTCAAGGTTTATTTATGATATTAAGTGACCTTATGAAAATGCTGGTTGTCCTCATTTTCATGTTTTATATGAACTGGAAACTAACTTGGATTGTAGTCGTTGCGATGCCCATATTGGTATTTATTACCCGAATCTTTCAAAGAAAAATGCAGCTTGCCTTTGAAGAAGTTCGAACTCAAATTGCGAATATGAATACTTTTGTGCAGGAGCGAGTTACGGGAATGAAAATTGTTCAGCTTTTTAATCGGGAAGATATTGAAGCTGATAAATTCAAAGACATTAACGGAAAACACCGAAATGCTTGGATTAAAACCATACTTTATAACTCCATATTTTTCCCTATTGCCGATATTATTTCTTCCTTAACACTAGGTTTTGTGGTTTTATACGGAGGATATAATATTTTGAATGGCGATAATTTTACCACTTTTGGTGATTTATTTTCCTATACAATGTTCATCGGAATGCTGTTCAATCCGCTGCGTCAAATTGCAGATAAATTCAATGAGATGCAAATGGGAATGATCGCTGCTAACCGTGTTTTTGAAATATTAGATACAAAAGATCAAATTCAAGATACAGGAATTATTGAAGCTCCTATATTTCAAGGAAATATCGAATTTAGTGCTGTTCGTTTTAGTTATATTGAAAATGAAGAAATCATAAAAGGTATTGATTTAAACGTTAATGCGGGTGAAACTATTGCTATTGTTGGAGCCACTGGAGCAGGAAAATCAACAATAATCAATTTACTGAATCGCTTTTATGAGATTAGTTCCGGAACCATTTCTATTGATGGAAAAAATATAAATGAATACAGTTTAAGTTCGATACGAAAGCAAATTGCAGTGGTTTTACAAGATGTATTTCTTTTTGCAGACACCATTTTAAATAATATTACGCTCAATGATGAAACCATATCACGAGAAGATATCATCATCGCTGCTAAAACAATTGGAGTTCATGACTTTATCATGAGTTTACCAAATGGCTATGATTATAATGTTAAGGAACGTGGTGTTATGCTCTCTTCCGGACAGCGCCAATTAATAGCCTTTCTTAGAGCTTATGTAAGCAATCCGAGTATTTTAATTTTAGATGAAGCAACTTCTTCAATTGATACCTATTCTGAAGAATTAATTCAAACTGCTACCCAGACTATTACTAAAGGTAGAACTTCAATAGTTATTGCACACCGTTTGGCAACTATCGTGAATGCTGATAAAATCATAGTTATGGATAACGGATATATCGTTGAACAAGGTTCTCATCAAGAATTATTACGTATAGAAAACGGATTTTATAAAAACTTATACGATTCTCAATTCGCTATAGATAATCAAAATTTTGAAAGTTAATTTTATTCCGATAAATAACACCGTAAATAGAATTTGTAATTTACAATTCACATTTAAATAAATATTCCTTAATTTCGCAAACAGAATCAAATTAGAAAAATACATAGATAATGAAATACGATATTATTGTTTTAGGAAGTGGTCCAGGCGGTTATGTAACAGCAATTCGGGCTTCTCAATTGGGTTTTAAAGTAGCTGTAATTGAAAAAGAAAATTTGGGTGGAGTTTGTTTAAACTGGGGTTGTATTCCTACAAAAGCCTTATTGAAATCAGCACAGGTTTTTGATTACCTAAAGCATGCAGCAGATTATGGTTTGACCGTTGCTGCTTTTGATAAAGATTTTAAAGCAGTGGTTTCTAGAAGTAGAAATGTAGCAGATGGAATGAGCAAAGGGGTTCAATTCCTGATGAAAAAAAATAAAATAGACGTGATAGATGGTTTTGGTAAAATGAAACCTGGAAAGAAAATTGATGTTACTGCCGCTGACGGAAAAGTAATAGAATATGATGCTGATCACATAATCATTGCTACTGGAGCTCGTTCTCGTGAATTACCTAATCTTCCGCAAGATGGAGTTAAAGTAATTGGTTATCGCCAGGCAATGACATTGACAGAACAACCCAAATCTATGATAGTTGTAGGTTCTGGTGCTATTGGAGTAGAATTTGCCCATTTCTATAATGCAATGGGAACTGATGTTACTGTTGTTGAATTTTTGCCAAATATTGTTCCCTTAGAAGACGAAGATATTTCGAAACAAATGGAACGCTCTATGAAGAAAGCGGGTGTGAAAATCATGACTAATTCTTCCGTAGAAAAAATTGATACTTCTGGAAAAGGAGTTAAAGCAACCGTTAAAACTTCAAAAGGAGAAGAAATTATCGAAGCTGACATTTTACTTTCTGCAGTTGGAATCAAAACCAACCTTGAAAACATTGGTCTAGAAGAAGTTGGAATTGCAACCGACAGAGATAAAATCCTTGTTAATGATTTTTACCAAACTAACATTCCTGGTTATTATGCTATTGGTGATGTGGTTCCAGGTCCAGCATTGGCGCACGTTGCTTCAGCTGAAGGAATTACTTGTGTAGAAAAAATCGCAGGATTACATGTTGATCCTATCGATTATGGAAATATTCCGGGTTGTACCTATGCTACTCCAGAAATTGCTTCTGTAGGATTAACTGAAAAACAAGCCAAAGAAAAAGGATACGAATTGAAAGTTGGAAAATTCCCTTTTTCAGCTTCAGGAAAAGCAAAAGCTTCTGGAACTCCAGATGGCTTTGTTAAAGTAATCTTTGATGCCAAATATGGCGAATGGTTAGGTTGTCACATGATTGGTGCTGGTGTTACAGATATGATTGCTGAAGCAGTTGTAGCTAGAAAACTTGAAACTACAGGTCATGAAATCCTAAAAACAATTCACCCTCACCCAACAATGAGTGAAGCTGTGATGGAAGCTGTTGCCGAAGCTTACGGTGAAGTTATACATTTGTAAAACACCTCTAGAAAAGGATAATACATCTTCCTAATCTACTATTTATACTATCCGTTTTTGTCTTTTAATTTAAGACAAAAACGGATTTTTTATACAATTTTTATATTCGTCTCTTAACAATTTGTATTATTTTGACGAATTAGACAACAAATTTTAGTATTTTTAACTACTATTTTAGAGTTATAAGTTGACTTCTAGAAAGCGAATGATGAAAGCTAAAAAACAAAATCCACTTCTTCGTTTTTGGAAACTTCTTGGCCCTGGACTTGTAACGGGTGCGAGCGATGATGATCCATCTGGAATTGCAACTTATTCACAGGCAGGAGCCGCTTATGGACTCTCAACGCTTTGGACCGCTTTAATTGCCTTTCCATTAATGGCCGCAATCCAACAAATGTGTGCCCGAATTGGACTAGTAACATCTCAAGGTTTAACAGGAACTCTTAAAAAATATTATCCTAGACCTGTATTATATCTAATGGTAATTTTTAGTTTTCCGAGTATTATAATGAATATCGGTGCTGATATTGCCGGTATGGGAGCCGTTGGAAACCTTTTATTTCCTTCAATAGAAGCCACTTATTTCAGTGTGGTTTTTACTTTAATACTTCTAATTTTAATCATCTATTTACCCTATCAAAAAATAGCTTCAATATTAAAATACCTTTGCATCGTTTTATTAGTTTATTTTGTTGTTCCCTTTTTATACAAACAAGATTGGCTTAATGTTTTAAAATGCACTTTTATTCCTACGATAACATTTGACAAAGCATTCATTAGCATTATTGTTGGAATCCTTGGAACTACGATATCGCCTTATCTCTTTTTTTGGCAAGCTTCTATGGAAGTTGAAGAACTAAAACAAAAGAAAAAAAAGCTAATCGTAAATAAACAAATCATTGGTAATATGAACGAAGACATTGATTTTGGGATGTCATTTTCAGGATTAGTAATGTTTTTTATTATTCTAACCACAGGAACGGTATTATATAAAAGTGGGATTCATCAAATTGACACTGTAGAACAGGCCGCTTTAGCACTAAAACCATTGGCTGGAAATGCTGCTTACCTCCTATTTGCAATTGGAATAATTGGAACTGGTCTTATCGCAATTCCTGTATTGAGTGGTTCTCTTTCTTATATAATGACAGAAGCTTTTGGATGGGAACAAGGTCTCGATAAAAAATTTCACGAAGCAAAAGCTTTTTACCTCATCATTGCTCTTTCACTAATATTAGGTTTGTCATTGAATTATATTGGGATTTCTCCCATTCAGGCATTGATTTATTCTGCTATCCTCTATGGACTAACCGCTCCCGTTTTAATCGC
>CANEZU010000016.1 GCA_947444255.1 Flavobacteriaceae bacterium
CTTTTATAAATAATCTGCGCATCTGCGGTTAATTTTATTTCTTTTTTTAAATAATCAGTGCATCAGTGGCCAACTTCTTCTTTGACTTCTTCCAACGCGCCTTCAAATTCAAAGGCTAGAAAATCATCTTTCTTAATCCAGTTTTCCGAAGTACTGATGGTGTAATGGATGCCGTCGGTAGTTTCAAAATCCCATAAAATACCTTCTGCCTCTGGGAAAGCTGCTTTTTGACTCATGGGTGCATCAAACAATCTTTTGATAATATTTCGGTCTGATAATCCCATATTGAATAATATCAAAGCATTTTCTTTTGATAATTTTACAGCTGGTTCCGCTTGTTCCACAGCTGCAAAGGAACATTCAATAATGGTTGCTTTGGCATTTGGAAATTTACCGTTATAAGCTTTGTAAAGCAATTGGTTGATGGCATACAATCTCGAATGCAATTCGATGACAGGATATTCCTCACAGACTTTATCTATCAACATTTCATTGGATAATTGCTGAATTTGACCCTCATTTAAATCAGCTGCCAACAGGTAATCCAACAAAATAACAGCGGCTTCCCGTTCTTCAAAATCGGTAATCGCCATCAACAATAAGTCTTCTAAACTGTCTTTATCCGCAGATCCAGCATCTGGATATGCAAATTTCTCTAGTAATTCAATATAATTTTCGGCTGTCCAGTATCCAGGAATTTCTTCTACTGTATCAATCTTCTTTATTTCTATCTTGTAATTGGTCTTCGACATAATTCGTTTATTTTGGTATTTATTTAAATGAAACAATTGAGAATTCAATGTTCCGTAATTACTATAATTCTAATTTGATTTGGTTTTAATTTTCGAATTCTACAATCAATAATCCTAATTTAGTGTTGAGCCCCATGATAGGACTGTAGACTTTCAAACTGCCTTCGGTACGCACCGCCGTTAGGCTGTCAGTTTTCAATCCTTCCATTTCAGACAAAACTTGACCTTCCTCTTTTTTATCGGTCGACAATAAAACCTTGCCGGTTTCTGGATTCAGCAATTGTATTTTTCTAACATTCGGTTCTTTGATAAAAGACAGAAAAAACTGATCGACCTGCTCGGTGTTATTTCGCAACATCTCCGACCGAATAGCCCAAGAAAAAACTTTGGTACTCAACTCATAACTGGCCGATTTGATACTGTCCAATCGCATCGCATCGCGTATCTCGGTTTCCATTTTATTCTTTTCGAACTGGGCTTTTAATCGGTAGTTTTTGAAACTTCCCCACGAAAAAACACCTATTAGGAGCAGAAGCAAGAAAACCGTTACTTTATTTTTAAAAACAAAGGCCTTGAATTTCGATTGTTTAATTGGAGACGCTCCCGTATTCGTATTTTTTTCCATTTGTGTTTTTTTAATTATCCAAAAGGTAGGGCTAATTTTCTGCTTAAACAACTTTAGACTTTTCCTTTAACATTTCAAATAAGAATAAAATCCTATCAAAAGGAGTTGAAATCCGAAGAAAAACAATGCTAAATTTGCTAAACAAAGCCTTAAAAAAACCTTTTTTTCGAACACAACTGAACTTAGATTTTTATAATTAACTACCTTTGTTCCACAATAAAAAAACACTGTTTATTAAACCCACAGCAATGAAAATCCTAACACAAGCTTTCGATACCAAATACGATACTGCCCCTTTTTCAAAAATCAAAAATGCCGATTTCCTTCCTGCTTTCCAAGACGCAATCGTTTTGGCTAAAGCCGAAATCGACGCCATAGTTGATAATCCGGAAGCCCCGACTTTTGAAAACACCATAGAAAAATTGGACTTTAGTGGTGATCGATTGGACCGCATCTCCAATATATTCTTCAATTTGAATTCGGCAGAAACCAATGACGAGATTCAAAAAATAGCCCAGGACGTTTCTCCTTTATTATCTGAATTTGGCAATGACATTCGTCTGAATGCTGCATTGTTTGCCAAAGTAAAAACAGTCTACGAGCAAAAAGATCAGTTGAATTTGAATCCCGAACAAGCAACGCTGCTTGATAAGAAGTACAAGAATTTCTCTAGAAATGGTGCTAATTTATCCGAAGAGGCGAAGACGCTCTTGCGAGAAATTGACAAGGAACTTTCTAAATTAAGTTTGCAGTTTGGCGAAAATGTATTGGCCGAAACCCAAGCTTTTCAGCTTCACATAATCCAAAAAGAAGATTTATCCGGTTTGCCGGAAGGCACGATTGAAGCCGCCCGCTCGTTGGCGAAAAGCCAGGATAAAGAAGGTTGGATTTTTACGCTCGATTACCCCAGCTACATTCCATTTGTGACCTATGCTGACAATCGCGAACTGCGCAAGAAAATGGCCCATGCCTTTGGCGCAAAAGGCTTTCAGAATAACGAATTTGACAATCAGCAAATCGTTTTAAAAATTGCCAAGCTGCGCTTTGACAGAGCGCAACTTCTAGGCTATGCTTCCCACGCTCATTTTGTTTTGGAAGAACGCATGGCCGAAAGTCCGGAGAAAGTAAAATCTTTTTCTACTGATTTATTGGAGAAAGCCAAACCTGCAGCCCAAAGAGAATTTGCGCAATTATCAGCTTTCGCCAAAAAATTAGACGGCATCGACCAACTCCAAAAATGGGATAGCGCCTACTATTCGGAGAAACTAAAACAAGAATTGTTTCAATTGGATGATGAAAAACTAAAACCCTATTTCCAATTGGAAAAAGTCCTAGACGGCGCTTTCACGGTTGCTCAAAAATTATACGGCATCACCTTCGAAGAAATTTTTGATATCGATAAATACAACGATGAAGTAAAAACCTATGAAGTAAAAGATGAGGACGATCAGCTGGTTGCCGTTTTCTATGCCGATTTCTTCCCTAGAAAAGGCAAGCGAAATGGCGCCTGGATGACTTCCTTCAAATCACAATACATCAAAAACGGCACTAACGAAAGACCCCATATTTCGATTGTTTGCAATTTTACCAAGCCTACAGAAACCAAACCTTCCCTACTTACTTTTAATGAGGTGACCACCTTGTTTCACGAATTTGGTCATGCCCTGCACGGCATGCTCGCCAACACCACCTATCCTAGTTTATCGGGTACTAGTGTCTATTGGGATTTTGTCGAATTGCCAAGTCAGATTTTAGAAAACTGGTGTTACGAGCCGGAAGCGCTAGCTTTGTTTGCTTATCATTATGTTACAGGCGAAATGATTCCAATTGAATTGGTACATAAAATTAAAGAAAGCGCAAGCTTCCAGGAAGGAATGGCAACCATGCGACAGCTGAGTTTTGGATTGCTCGATATGGGTTGGCATGCACAAGACCCGTCTAACATCAAAGACATAAAAGCCTTTGAAACCGAACAATTTGCCGCTACTCAATTGTTTCCTGACGTAAAAGAAAATGCCATGAGCACCTCTTTTTCACACATCTTTCAAGGGGGTTATTCCTCGGGATATTACAGCTACAAATGGGCCGAAGTACTCGATGCCGACGCCTTTGAATACTTTCAGGAAAAAGGAATTTTCAACAAAGAAGTAGCTGCGAAATTCAAAGATAATGTACTCTCTAAAGGGGGTACCGAAGCTCCTATGATCTTGTATAAACGTTTTAGAGGACAGGAACCAAAACCGGAAGCCTTGTTAAAAAGAGCCGGTTTAGTATAAACAAATTACAACCTAAATATCATGAGTTTTCTAAAAGCAGAATGGAATAATTTGGCCTTGATTAATTACGAAATCGATCCTCAAATCCTAGAGAAATATGTCCCAAAAGGAACCGAAATTGATTTATGGAACGGCAAATGTTTCATCAGTTGTATTGGTTTCTTGTTTGAAAACGTCCGCGTTCTGGGACTGCGAATTCCGTTCCATTCTGATTTTGAAGAAGTCAATCTTCGGTTTTATGTGCGCCGTTTTGAGAATGGAATTTGGAAAAGAGGCGCTGTCTTTATTAGTGAAATAGTACCAAAACAGGCCATCTCTTTTGTAGCCAATACTTTCTATAACGAAAAGTACCGGACTTTCCCCATGAAACATAAGTTAACCGAAAAAGAAAATACAAGAGAGTTCGTCTACCAATGGAAAGTGAACAACAATTGGAATCGCATTCAAATAGAAACTGCTAAAAATAGCATTGAAATAGCAGTAGATTCGGAAGCCGAATTCATCACCGAACACTATTTTGGCTATTCCAAAGTAGACGAAAACAACACCATCGAATACCAGGTTACACATCCGCGATGGAAGCAATATGAGGTGATTTCAAACCAGTCGGAAATCGATTTTCAGGCTGTTTATGGTGCCGAATTTGCCTTTCTAAAAGAGCTAGAACCCAGTTCTATTTTCTTGGCTGTGGGGTCTAAAATCACGATTGAAGACCAACGGAAGTTTTAGACAGCAACTGGATAAAAGCTACTAAAATAGTTAAATCAAGAAAACAAGACTATTTTAAAAAATCTCTGAAATTATCCTTATCAACCACTAAAAAACTTGGATTATAGGCGGCTTGGAAAGAATTGGGAATTTTGACTTTCTTAGTCCTAGACCATTTGATTTCAAAAGCCCGAATAGCATCTGCTTCCACTTCTACATAATCAATTTCTTGTTGCTGCTTTGTTCTCCAAAAATAAGGTTTGGCACCGCTATTCGTGTAGGATAATTTTTTTACCCTCTCGGAAATTATAAAATTTTCCCATAAAGCGCCCTTATCCTGTCGAAGCTCCAAAGGGCTGAAATTTCCGATTAGCATATTTCTCAATCCAGTATCATAAAAATAAATCTTTCGATTCACCTTAATCTCGTTCCTTAAGTTCCTGCTGAAACTGTTTAATTTAAAAACCACAAAGGATTTTTCTAACAAATCCACATAATTATTAACGGTGTTTTTATCAACGCCCACCAACTGTGCAATTTCAGAATAACTAACCTCATTTCCAATTTGAAAAGCCAAGGCCTGCACTATTTTCTCTAATATTTCCGGTTTTCTTATACCTGCCAAACTCAAAATATCTTTGTATAAATAACTGGAAACTAAATTTTTTAATAGTTCATATTCCTGACCAAAGTTCGTAATTACATCGGGATACATGCCGTATAGCAATCGCTGTTCTAATTGCTGTTGCGCTTTTATATAACCAACATTATCTTCAAATTCACTCCAAGAAATTGGGAACAAATTATATTCAAATTTCCTTCCTGTCAAAGGTTCTTGCGTCAAATGATTAATATCAAAAGCCGAAGAACCACTAGCGATAAGCTGGACGTCTTTAATCTGATCGACTAGTATCTTTAATTTTAATCCAATGTTCGGAATGCGTTGCACTTCATCAATAAAAACATATTTAAAACTTCCGATAATGTTTTTTAACGTTTCGGTATTGGCATTGGCCAAAGTATCCGCAACAACAGCATCGTCTCCATCCAGAAAAAGATAGGGAATATCAGTCAATAAAGAATTAATTAGGGTGGTTTTTCCCACTTGACGTGGCCCAATTAACACAATAACTTTTCCTTTATGAAGATTATTCTTTATTTTTAATGTTAACTCCCTTATAATCATAGCCTAGTATTTCAACAAAGGTATTGAAATATTTTCTAATCACCAAAAAGTATATGTTTTCGGTGAATATAAACACCAAAAACATATACTTTTTGGTGAATACAAATGTCAAAATAGGTTTTACGAAGACTAAAACAGGGATCTTAAACGCTTAAATCCCCAAAACAAAATGTCCTGATTTCTAATTTTTTAGTATTTAAAAAAAAAAAAAATCAATCCAGAAACTTCCAATTGGGCTCCGCATCTTTCTTTAAATCTTCACCGTACAAAATAGACTTTAGAATTTCAATTGGCATCGTATTATTTTGCAAAATAGTATCGTGAAATTGTTTTTCTGTCATTTTCCCAGTATCAACTAATTGTTTTTTCAAGTTATAAAATTCTAATCCGCCCACCATATAAGCAATCTGATACAAAGGACCATAACCGCCCATAAAAGAGCGTCGTACTTCTGCTGCCGCATTGGCTCTTTCGTGCCCCACTTTGTCCACTAAAAAATCAATACATTGCTGGGGCGTCATTTTTTCAAGATGATAATTTAAGGAGAAAATAATGCGAGCACAACGATGCATTCTCCAAAAAAGCATGCCGATTTTATCTTCCGCCGATTTCGGGAAATTCTTATCCCACAAATTAAACTCCCAATATAAAGACCATCCTTCTATCCAAAAAGGAGTGTCAAAAAGCTGACGATAGGGCTTGTAGCGTTGGTTCATAAATTGTTGCAAATGATGACCCGGAATAAGTTCATGTTGAACCGTAGCTCTCGAAAAATGGGGATTATTACCCCGCATACTCATCATTTTATCCTCATAATCCATAGAGGCTGTGGGATAAGCAATTAGGATTTCTTCTCCACCCAAGAAAAAAGGACTTACTTTTTGTTCGGCAGCAGTCAACATTCTCATCCTCCAAGTTTCTTTAGCCAAAGCTGGAACCGTAATCAAATCACGGTCTTCAACAAATTTAATGGCTTCAAGAGCAAGTCCATTTACATCTTCCTGCCACTGTCCTGGCCGTACATAGGTCTGCTTTACCTGCTCGAGAGCGCGTTTCCAATCGTCACCATAGCCTAATTCGTTCGAGGCTTTTAGCATTTCTTTCTCACACCAAGCAAATTGCTTGTTGGCTTCCTCGATAAGTCGTTCTGGTGTGTACGAAATAAATTCGAACTTTAAATCTTTCAATAAAGCCTCTCTTCCAAGGGGTTTTCCGATTATGCCACTTCCATCATCCTTAACGAGCGTATTGGTATAGTTTTGCCGCAATAAAACCTCATATTCGCCAAGGGTGTTTATCAGTTTTTGCTGAGATGTTTTCATCCACCACATAAACTCAGGATTGTATTCATTATAAAAACGATAGGATTCCTCTGTGGCTTCCTTGAGATTTTTAACAATATTGGCCGCCAAGTCGGCGCTTTGCCAACTTACAAAAGGTTTATTTTTTTTGAGATTTAAAATACTAGTTCGAAAACTCTTTTCGGTTGCGTTAAAAATACCTGCTAATTTTTCTGAATTCGGATTAAGACCTGACTTTCGATTTTCATTATAGCTATAGATTTCCTTCGCATCCTGAACTACAAATTTAACAGCATCAAATTCTTTAGCTGAAAGACCATGGAAATAAATACTTTTATTAACCTTATTTTGGAGTAAAACATAATCCACTTTTTGCTCTCTTGTCAGGGATTCAAAATCGATAGCCTCCAATTGAGTTTTCCAGCCAAGATAAAATGTAGTAAATCTTTCAAAGTACACATCCGAAAGATCATTCGGATATTTACGTTCGAGTGCTGATTTATCAGCGCTAAAACTGGAGATCATTTCGTTAAAATCGATAGCATAAAGAGGAGCCGAAAAAAGAAATAAGACAACTAGGGTTTTTATTTTCATCACATAAAGATTTAAGAATCAATCAAAAATAAACAATAAATATAAAGCGGCATCATATTGTTTGAGGAATCCCTTCTTTTTTTAGAAGGTAAAAATCAGAATCTATCAAAAAACAGCAGCAACAACAACCAGAAAACAGGAATACTTTCGACCCAAAAAGAAGTATAATATCGGGACCTGCTATCATTTGCAAAAAGCAGAGAAAGAGCTACGAGAGCTATTAAAATAAGATTGACCGCAAGCTGGATGAATTCAAAATCAGGCTTGAAAAACTCCAAAAAATAAAAAGGAATCAGAAGTAATAGCCCTAGTATTTTAGTTCTCCTAATTCCAATTTGCTGTGGAACTGTTTGCAAATGAGGATCGTCATTGGCTAAATCTAGAATTTCAAAAATTAGTATCAATACAAAAACAAGTATAAAACGCTGGATGCATTTTACGAAAAAAACGGAGCCAATAGGAATCTCCGCATCGATTAAAGGAAGAACCAAAGTCACTCCAACCCAACACAAAGCCACAATATAAATTTTTATTCCTGCCCAATTTCGAGCGTTTTTTCTGTTTGGAAAAAAAGGTAAGGTGTAAACTAATGTCAAAATCAAAAAACCAACAGCAACTGCTTGAGTGTGGAATCGCAACTGAAAAAAGTAAAATCCAACAGCCAAGAAAGAGATGAAACTCAACAAGGCAATTCCCTTTAGTTCGATGCTCATATTTGATTTCTTGGTTCTTGCCAATCCATCATATTTAACAAAATTGTAGCCTACTATCGTTCCAAAAAAAGCAAAATAAGCAACTGCCGAAACAGAGGCTATGTGGAACATATACTGCGTCATATGAACCAGCGCAAAAACCGAGAGCGCAACATGCATACTACTTTGTAGGTAAAAATCAAATGCCTTTTTGAAAATTCTCATTAAACAAAAATAATCAAACTGTTAATAAGAATGACATTTGGTTGAAAAATACCTAAAAATCAAAGGCTAAAACCCTTCTTTCCTTGAATATAATCCATAAATTTGTGCCTCAAAAAACAACACTTTTACCGCTATATGAAAACAGATGCTTTTGCTTTAAGACACATTGGCCCAAGAGAAAATGACCTGGAACACATGCTCAAAACTATTGGTGCGGATTCTCTCGACCAATTAATTTCGGAGACTATTCCGCCGGATATTCATTTAAAATCCCCACTGAAATTAGACCCTGCAATGACGGAATATGAATTCCTAAATCACATTCAGCAGCTCGGAAATAAAAATAAAATGTTCCAGTCCTACATTGGACTTGGATACAATCAAGCCGTTATTCCTGCCGTAATCCAAAGAAATATTTTTGAGAACCCAGGATGGTACACTGCTTATACACCCTATCAGGCCGAAATTGCCCAAGGCCGTTTAGAAGCGATTCTAAATTTCCAAACCATGGTAATCGAATTAACTGGTATGGAAATTGCAAATGCCTCCCTATTAGACGAAGGTACAGCTGCTGCAGAAGCCATGTCCTTACTATTTGACGTTAGAAGCCGCGATCAGAAGAAAAACAATACCAACAAGTTCTTCGTTTCGGAAGAAATACTACCTCAAACTTTATCCGTTTTACAAACCCGTTCTGCTCCAATTGGCGTTGAATTAGTAATAGGAAACCATGAAACTTTCGACTTCTCGTCAGATTTCTTTGGAGCCATCCTACAATATCCTGGAAAATACGGTCAGGTTCATGATTATGCTAATTTTATTGCTAAAGCCAAAGAAAACGAAATAAAAGTAGCTGTAGCTGCCGATATTCTGAGCTTGGTAAAACTTACACCTCCCGGAGAAATGGGTGCCGATGTCGTTCTGGGTACCACCCAACGTTTCGGAATTCCACTGGGATATGGTGGTCCACATGCCGCTTATTTCGCTACAAAAGACGAATACAAACGCAGTATGCCAGGTAGAATTATTGGAGTTACTGTCGACACTAATGGTAATCGTGCCTTGAGAATGGCCTTGCAAACTCGCGAACAACATATCAAACGCGACAAAGCTACCTCCAATATTTGTACTGCTCAGGTATTGCTTTCTGTTATGGCAGGAATGTATGCCGTTTACCACGGCCCAAAAGGCTTGCAATACATTGCCAATAAAGTGCACGCATCAGCTGCAACTTTAGCAAATACATTAGAAAAATTAGGCTTACGCCAAAACAATACTGCCTTTTTTGATACGATACTAATCAACGCAGATGCCAAAAAAGTACGCGCGATAGCCGAAGAAAATGAAGTAAATTTCTTCTATGTTGACGATCAAACGATTTCAATTTCGCTGAACGAAACTACAAGCATTGCCGATTTAGATAAAATCGTTCGCATTTTTGCGGAAGCTACTACTAAAACAGCTCCTTCGATTGAAAAATTATCGGAAGTAAATCACTTCCCTTCTCAACTCAACCGTACCTCTGCTTTTTTAGAGTATGATGTCTTCAATAAATTTCATTCTGAAACCGCTTTAATGCGTTATATCAAAATGTTAGAGCGCAAAGATTTATCATTAAACCACTCCATGATTTCCTTGGGTTCTTGCACCATGAAATTAAATGCTGCAGCCGAAATGTTGCCACTAAGCATGGCCAATTGGAACAACATCCACCCTTTTGCCCCGCTAAATCAAGCAGCAGGTTATCAGGAAATGTTAAAGAAATTAGAACAACAACTCAATGTAATTACTGGTTTTGCAGGAACTACTTTACAACCCAATTCGGGTGCGCAAGGGGAATATGCCGGACTTATGGTGATTCGTGCTTACCATCAATCCAGAGGGGATCATCATCGAAATATAGCTTTAATTCCTTCTTCAGCTCACGGAACCAATCCGGCTTCAGCAGCTATGGCAGGCATGAAAGTGATCGTGACCAAAACATTGGAAAACGGTAATATTGATGTAGATGATTTAAGAGAAAAAGCTATCTTACACAAAGACAATCTTTCCTGTTTAATGGTAACCTATCCGTCAACTCACGGTGTTTTTGAAAGTGCCATTAAAGAAATCACCCAATTGATTCACGACAATGGCGGTCAGGTTTATATGGATGGTGCCAACATGAATGCCCAAGTAGGCTTGACGAATCCAGCAACCATTGGCGCTGATGTTTGCCATTTAAACCTTCACAAAACTTTCGCTATTCCACATGGTGGTGGTGGACCAGGCGTAGGCCCAATCTGTGTAGCACCGCAACTGGTTCCATTCTTACCCACAAATCCATTGATTCCTACCGGTGGCGAAAATGCAATCACAGCCATATCAGCTGCTCCTTGGGGATCTGCTTTGGTTTGCCTGATTTCTTATGGTTATATCGCTATGTTGGGAACCGAAGGTCTAACTAATGCCACAAAATATGCGATTTTGAATGCCAATTATATCAAAGAAAAATTGAGCGGACATTATGAAACCTTATATTCTGGAGAAAAAGGACGTGCGGCCCACGAAATGATTTTAGAATGTCGCCCTTTCAAACAAAAAGGAATTGAAGTGACCGATATAGCTAAACGTTTGATGGATTATGGTTTTCATGCACCTACCGTTTCCTTTCCTGTTGCCGGAACACTCATGATTGAACCTACCGAAAGTGAAAATATGGAAGAATTGGATCGTTTTTGCGATGCAATGATTGCCATTCGAAAAGAAATTGAAGCCAGTGATGCCGACGATCATAATAACGTTTTGAAGAACGCACCACATACCTTGAACATGCTGACTGCCGAAGTTTGGGATTTCCCATACAGTAGAGAAAAAGCAGCATTTCCTTTGGATTATATTTCAGAAAATAAATTCTGGCCAACCGTTCGTAGAACAGATGACGCCTATGGAGACCGAAATCTTATTTGCTCTTGTGCACCGATTGAAGCCTATATGGAAAGCTAAAAAATCCTTTACATTAAAAATGCCTCTATATTGAGGCATTTTTTTTACCAAATAAATAAAATACTTCTGTGGAGATATCCATAGATAATAAAGAAATAATAGCCACAGATTCACAGATTTTAAAAAATATTTTTTAATCTGTGACCCGATTGAAAGCAAACTGGCGAAGCAATCTGTGAATCTGTGGCAAAGAAAACAAAACAGAGTGTTGAGGAATTAAACCTAAAGAAATTAAAACTATGAAAGATATTGAAAGCCGTGAGGATCTCGAATTGTTAATGTATACTTTTTATCAGAAATTACTAAAAGACGAGGACATCAATTACATTTTTACAGACATCGCTAAAATTGATTTGGAACACCATCTGCCCATAATCACCGATTTCTGGGAGCAGAATATTCTAAATACCGGCTCTTACAAAAATAATGTGCTCCAAATTCACCAAGATCTAAATACAAAAATTAAACTTTCAGAAGAACATTTTTCAATTTGGCTTCGGTATTTTGATGAAACGGTAGATGCTTTTTTTAGCGGGGAAAAAGCAAACAACATAAAAACCAGAGCATTATCTATAGCAACAGTAATGAAAATTAAACTGGCATAAACATTTATTTAATTATCATATTCATAAAAATAACACCAAATAATAAGGATTCAATAATAGTATGCACGCATATTAAATTTTATGATTAAATTTAATTTAAAATCTTTAAATTAGCACGATTTATAACACTTGAGATGACTGTAAAAATAACTGGAATTGGGAGCTATATTCCCGAAATAAAAGTAACAAATACTGAATTCGACAAACATGTTTTTCTAAATGAAGATGGCACGCCCTTTGGCTATGCGAATGATGTTGTGATTGGAAAATTCAAAAATATAACTGGAATTGAAGAAAGACGCTATGTTGACGAAACCCTAGTTTCCTCTGAGATAGGCTATTTAGCAGCCCAAAAAGCAATAGAAAATGCTAATATTGACCCCGAAGAAATTGATTATATCATCTTCGCACACAATTTTGGTGATGTTAAAAAAGGGGCTATTCAATCCGATCTTCTTCCTAGTTTAGCAACGCGTGTAAAAAAACAACTCCGTATTCAAAACCCTAAATGTGTAGCCTTTGACATTCTTTTTGGTTGTCCGGGTTGGATTGAAGGCGTACAAATTGCAAATGCTTTTATAAAATCAGGCATGGCCAAAAAATGTTTGGTCATTGGTGCCGAAACTTTATCCAGAGTAGTAGACGATCACGACAGAGACAGCATGATTTATTCGGATGGCGCAGGTGCTTCTATCATCGAAGCCTCTGATAACGAAGAAGGAATTCTGGCTTATGAAAGTGCTACTTTCGCTTATGAGGAAGCCGATTATTTGTTTTTCGGCAAATCATTCGACCAAGAGGCAAACCCTGACATTCGCTACATCAAAATGTTTGGTCGAAAAATATATGAATTTGCCCTAAAAGAAGTTCCAAAAGCCATGAAAGAATGCTTGGATAAAAGTGGAATAGAAATTGGACAACTCAAAAAAATTCTCATTCACCAGGCCAATGAGAAAATGGACGAAGCCATTATACAACGTTTTTATAAATTATACGACAAATTCGTTCCGGAGAATATTATGCCAATGAGCATTAGCTATTTGGGAAACAGCAGTGTAGCAACCGTTCCTACCCTTTACGACTTGCTGATTAATGGCAAAATTGAAGATCACGAATTAAAAAAAGGGGATGTGATCATGTTCGCTTCAGTTGGTGCCGGGATGAATGTCAATGCCATTGTTTACCGCTATTAATTTATTTTTACTGTTCTAAAAACAACAGATGTACGAAAAAACATTCCCCAATAAAAGATTCCGCATCACCCTGGAATTCCTACAAAAACACCTCGCAACTAGTCAAACTATATTGGACTTAGGGGTAACGAATCCGTTTTCAACCATCATGAAAAATGAGGGTTATCTAGTAGATAATACAAGTGGTGAAGATCTGGACGAGGATCAAACTGCCCTCAACAAAAAAGATTTTGATGCGGTTACTGCCTTCGAAATTTTTGAACATTTACTGAATCCTTATACGATCTTAAAAGAAATCAAATCCGATAAACTTTTTATTTCTATTCCGATGCGCCTTTGGTTTTCTCCGGCTTACCGAAGCAAAACCGATATGCGGGACCGGCACTACCATGAATTTGAAGATTGGCAGTTGGATTGGCTCTTAGAAAAAACAGGCTGGAAAATTATAGACCGACAAAAATGGACCAATCCCGTTAAGAAAATTGGAATACGCCCTTTATTGCGAAAATTCACCAACCGTTATTACTTGGTTTATGCCGAAAAAGTAAAAAAATGAAATACTATATCGTCATTCCCGCACACAATGAAGAGGACTTCATCGCATTGACCTTAGATTCCTTACTATCACAAACGCTCCTGCCTACAAAAGTGGTGGTGGTAAATGATAATTCTACCGATAAAACAGCCGAAATCGTAACGGCTTATGCCAAAGAAAATCCTTTTATTTCATTAGTAAATACGAGTTCCGAAGCCATTCATCTTCCGGGAAGCAAAGTCATACAAGCTTTTTATAAAGGGTATGAAACCTTGGACGAAAATTATGATATCCTAGTCAAATTAGATGCCGATTTAATTTTACCCGATAACTATTTCCAAACTATTATCAATCATTTCAAAAGCGATGAACGAATTGGTATGGCAGGCGGTTTTGCCTATATCGAAAAAAACAAGGAATGGATCTTAGAGAATCTAACCGATAAGGATCACATAAGAGGAGCCTTCAAGGCCTATAGAAAAGAATGCTTTCTCCAAATTGGCAAACTAAAACCGGCCATGGGTTGGGATACTGTCGATGAATTGTTATGCAAATTCTACCACTGGAAAGTGATAACCGATGTCAGTTTAAAAGTAAAACATCTAAAACCAACAGGTGCCAATTATAACAAAACAGCACGTTACAAACAAGGCGAGGCCTTTTATACCTTGGGTTACGGCTTCCTAATTACAGCCATAGCCGCTGCCAAACTTTCTTTGAAGAAGCGAAAACCACTACTCTTCTTCGATTATATTCAAGGATTTCTAAAAGCTAAATCAGCTTCGAAACCATTATTGGTTACAAAAGAACAAGCTAGATTTATAAGAAAATACCGATTAACAAAAATGAAAGAAAAGTTAATTCGTTAATTTAAACCCTCCTTTATTCTAAAAATGGCTGTATCCCTAACTTATTTCGTAATTTAGCCAATATTTATTTATATGATGCTCGTTCGCTATTTATCGCAAATTGGAAGATACTTCCTAATGTGGAAAGAAATTTTTAATAAACCTACCAAATGGTCGGTGATGAGAACTCTAATCTTCAAAGAAATTGACGATTTAATCATCGGTTCCCTTGGAATTGTTGCTTTTATTTCCTTCTTCGTAGGAGGAGTGGTTGCCATACAAACAGCTTTGAATTTAACCAACCCTTTAATTCCTGGCTACCTAATTGGTTTTGCCACACGTCAATCGGTGATTCTAGAATTTGCACCTACTTTTATCTCCATCGTAATGGCAGGAAAAATGGGATCCTTTATAACCTCCAGTATAGGAACAATGAGGGTTACGGAACAAATAGATGCCCTCGAAGTAATGGGAGTTAATGCTGTTAATTATTTGGTATTCCCCAAATTGATGGCCTTGCTACTCTATCCCTTTGTTATTGGGATTAGCATGTTCCTTGGAATCCTTGGCGGATGGATGGCTGGGGTATACGGTGGTTTTACAGCCAGTGCCGATTTTATTGAAGGATTACAGAAAGATTTCATACCCTTTCACATTGCCTATGCCTTTATAAAAACATTTGTTTTTGCCCTTTTATTGGCAACTATACCTTCCTTTCACGGCTTTTATATGAAAGGGGGCGCACTCGAAGTGGGTAAAGCAAGTACGGTGGCATTTGTATGGACCTCGGTTACAATAATATTGATAAATTATATTCTAACCCAACTACTCCTTAGCTAATGATAGAAATACGTAACATAGAAAAATCATTTGGTGACTCTAAAGTATTAAAAGGGGTGTCAACTATTTTCGAAACGGGTAAAACCAATTTGATTATAGGGCAAAGTGGTTCTGGGAAAACGGTACTCCTAAAAAGCCTATTGGGAATACACAAACCCGATTCGGGTTCCATTTCTTTTGATGGTCGAATATATGCTGATTTGAGCAAAGATGAAAAAAGAGAGTTACGAACCGAAATCGGTATGGTTTTCCAAGGTAGTGCCTTGTTTGATTCGATGACCGTAGAACAAAATGTGGGTTTTCCTCTTAAAATGTTCACCCGTAACTCCAGAGCTAAGATTCAGGAAAGAGTCGATTTCGTTTTAAAAAGAGTAGACCTTGTTGATGCGCACAATAAATTGCCTTCAGAAATTTCAGGGGGAATGCAAAAAAGGGTTGCCATCGCCCGAGCCATTGTGAACAATCCTAAATACCTCTTTTGTGATGAGCCCAATTCCGGTTTAGATCCAAACACTTCAACCTTAATCGATAATCTGATTAAAGAAATTACCGAAGAATACAACATCACTACGGTAATCAATACCCACGATATGAATTCGGTAATGGAAATCGGAGAAAATATTATCTTCCTAAAAGATGGTCTAAAAGCGTGGCAAGGAACGAAAGAAGAAATATTCATAACCGATAATGAAGACATTGTCGAGTTCGTTTATTCTTCTAACTTGTTCAAAAAAGTAAGAGAAGCTTATTTAAAAGACAGCAAAACAGTACCACTTTAAGAACACTATCCTTTTAACTGCCGTACTATATTTTTGATCTCCTGCTCTTTTTTCTTAGGATATATTAAGAGTACATTGTCTTTATCCACAATAATAAAATCTTCCAAGCCGTCAATAATAACCAGCTTATCCTTTGAGGTACTGATGATATTACTAGAGGAATTATGCAACAGTACGCGAGCATTTACAACCGCATTATTGTTTTCATCCTTATCTAATTTTTCATGTAGCGAACTCCAAGTACCAAGGTCATTCCAGTCAAAAGTAGCGGCTAATACATAAACATTTTCGGCCTTTTCTAATATCGCATAATCGATCGAAATGTCTGCTGCTAAAGCATAATTCAAATTAATAAAATCGGCTTCTAATGGGGTATTATAAGCTTCGCATCCCGATAAAAATAAAGCATTCATTTCGGGCTGAAAAGCCGCGAAAGATTCCAATATAGCACTAACACTCCAGATAAAGATACCACCATTCCAAAGAAAATTACCGCTGTCCAAAAAGGATTTCGCCGTTTTATAATCTGGTTTTTCTCTAAAATGCTGTACTTTCTTTATGGGATTCAAATCGGTTTTATCGTATTCAATATAGCCGAAACCCGTATTTGGAAAACTAGGTTGTATTCCTAATGTCAATAAAGCATTGTTAGTAGTGCAAAAATCGAAACACTGTTCTAAATTAGCCGAAAAAGCAAGCTCATCTTCGATCCAATGATCGCTGGGCGCAACAACTACAAGCGCATCAGGATTCATCTTCTGTATTTTTAAAGAAGCATACAGGATACAAGCGGCCGTATTCCGCATCGCGGGCTCTAACAAAACCTGCTCTTGTTGCACCATTGGCAATTGCTCTAAAACAAGCGAATTGTATCTCTCGTTAGTCAATATCAAAATATTTTCGGCAGGTATCAATTGAGACAACCGACTAAAAGTTTTCTGTATTAAGGTTTCTCCCGATCCCAACATATCATGAAATTGTTTGGGAAATTCAGTAGTACTAACAGGCCAAAATCGAGATCCGACACCACCTGCCATTAATATTGCGTAATAATTTTTATTCATTTCTTTATGTACCAAATGACTCCTGGAGCCAATTGTTATTAGGATTAATTTTTATCTGTTGGGTAATAATTCCACTTCGGCATTCGGATTAAATAAATACATCCTTCCTGTACTAACTTCTACACATTCGTATCTTTTAACACGTAAAGCGCCCTTTTTAAAGATCTTCCCCTTGTCAATTCTGAAAACACTCCCATAAGGGATTTCAAAGATATAGTTTTTATCATTTTCTTGGTCAAATTGTTTCAATGCCAGCGACAAACTAGCATCCGTATCGCTACTAGCCGTAGGGTTTTTAAAATGCCTCGCCAGCAAAGGCAACAATTGATTAGGAAAGATTTCGGGCCGGATAAAAGGAACCATCATCCGCTGAAAACTATACTTCCATTCCTCACCATGAGGCTTTATATTTCTGCCAAATTTCTCAAAGGCTACCAAATGGGAGATTTCATGCACTAATGTAATCAGAAACTTGTATTTGTTTAAACTGGCATTAACCGTGATTTCGTGCTTCCCACTCAAACCTTTTCGGTAATCACCATGACGGGTTTGCCGCTCGTTGACTATTTTTAAATGAACTTGATTGGACACAATAAGCTCAAAAATAGGCTGCACAGCCTGTTCTGGAATATATTTTAGGAGTGTTTCATTCATAACTCAAAAACGCCTAGGGTGTAGTGGAAGAAACTTCTAGTATTTTTCCATTAAAAAACTGATTCCCCTTCAAGGTGAAATCAAAAATATAATTCGCCATCGCACTTGCTGAAATGGGTGCTTCGTAGCCCGGAAAAGCTTCGGCCAACATTTCAGTTTGTACCGATCCTAAAGCCAATACATTAAATGCTACTCCACGATCTCTGTATTCCTCAGCTAATAATTCCGACAGTGTTATCAGCGCCCCCTTACTAGAACTATAAGCCGAAAGTCCCGCAAATTTAACACTTCCTTGGATTCCGCCCATCGAACTGATGCTCACTACATGACTCCCTTTCTCTAAATAGGGAAGACAAATCCGACTCAGACTGGCTACAGCAAATACATTGACCTTATAAATAGTTTCAAAGTCCTCAGTACTGGTGTCTGCAAATGGTTTTAACAATAAAGCGCCCGCATTATGAACAATCGCATCGACACTTTTCCAATTGGTTTTCAAGAAATCGCTAACTTGAATTAAATCGGATTCCTTAGACAAATCAACAGATAAACTAGTGATATTTTCATTAGCCAAAAGTGTTTTAGATAGCGTTCTAGATAATGCTAGCACCTCGTGACCGGCATTGGCAAACTGCAAGGCAAGCTCATGTCCGATTCCCCTCGAGGTCCCCGTAATAATAATCTTTTTCATAAAGCTAAAATAACTAAAATAATTAAAATACGAAGCATTTTACCGGATTGGATTTTCGAATCCAAAAGAATGAAAAAACCCTCCCTGATTAACAAACAGGAAGGGTTTTAATTATTAAAAAAAAAATAAAAAAAATGCTATTCTAAAATACTTCTCGAAATTACAATTTTCTGAATTTCAGAAGTACCCTCATAAATTTGAGTAATCTTGGCATCACGCATCATTCGTTCGACATGATATTCCCTTACATAACCATTACCTCCGTGAATCTGAACCGCTTCAATCGCAGTATCCATAGCGACTTGAGAGGCAAAAAGTTTAGCCATAGCTCCACTCAAATCATAATCTTTATGTTGATCCTTATCCCAGGCCGCCTTCATACACAGATGACGAGCCGCTTCGATATTGACTGCCATATCCGCTAATTTAAAAGCTATAGCTTGGTGTTTGCTGATTTCCTTACCAAAAGATTTTCGCACTTTCGAATAGCTCAAGGCCAATTCATAAGCACCTGATGCAATTCCCAAGGCTTGGGCCGCAATTCCGATTCGGCCACCAGCCAAGGTTTTCATCGCAAATTTAAAACCAAATCCTTCCTCACCGATTCTATTTTCTTTAGGAACGCGAACATCCGTAAACAACAAAGAATGCGTATCACTTCCTCGGATTCCCATTTTATGTTCTTTGGCACCTACTTCAAAACCCGCCATGTCTTTAGTCATAATCAAGGCATTGATCCCCTTGTGCTTTTTCTCTACATGCGTTTGCGCAATCACAATATAAAAAGAGGCGCTATTTCCATTGGTAATCCAGTTTTTAGTACCGTTTACCAAATAATAATCGCCCATATCAACAGCCGTAGTTTTCTGCGAAGTGGCATCACTGCCCGCTTCCGGCTCACTTAAGCAAAATGCTCCGTGAATTTCTCCCGAAGCCAAGCGGGGCAACCATTCTTGTTTTTGCTCTTCAGTTCCAAAGGTTTGCAAACCCCAGCAAACTAAAGAATTATTAACTGACATCACCACCGAAGCCGAAGCATCAACTTTAGATATTTCCTCCATCGCAATCACATAGGAAATCGTGTCCAGACCACTTCCACCATATTCCGGATCAACCATCATGCCCATAAATCCAAGGGCTCCCATTTTCTTGATTTGTTCTGCAGGAAAAATTTCCTTCTCATCTCGTTCTATAACGCCAGGCAAAAGTTCTTGTTGGGCAAAGTCTCTTGCGGCCTTTTGTATCATCAAATGTTCTTCACTAAGATTAAAATCCATATAGATATTGAATAATTGTTATGATTAATTTAATAAATCTTCCCAAAGATACCTTTTTAATGTGAATTGTTCGCTTATGATTCGTAAATTTGAGCGATGAAAAAAAGGAACTACAACGTTATAGGACTCATGTCAGGAACTTCTCTCGATGGTCTGGATCTGGCACACATTCAATTGCGACTAAACGATAACAAATGGACCTTCGAGATCCTTGAATGTGAGACTATTGGCTATAGCCCTGAATGGATCGACCAATTAAAAAAAGGGATCGACTATTCCGAACAAGCCTTAATTGAACTAAATATAAACTACACCGAGCTGCTGAGTTCCATCCTAAATAATTTCGTACAAAAATACGAAATCGAAAATCTCGATGCCATTTGCTCCCACGGGCATACGATTCTACACCAGCCCGAAAAAGGTCGCACCCTTCAAATCGGAAATCTAGCCGAAATTGCAAAAATCACCAATCAAACTGTGGTTTGCGACTTCAGAGTTCAGGATGTCGAATTGGGTGGCCAAGGCGC